>NZ_JBEXPB010000006.1:0-188679 GCF_040611795.1 Streptomyces sp. NPDC006529
CCGGCACCCCGACCCGGCTGCTGGGCTTCGGCACCACCGACGACGCACCCAACCCCGACGGATGGGTCTTCCCCGAGCGGCTCCAGGAACTCGACCTCCGACCGGGACGTCCTGGTCCTCGACGGGCCGTCCGCCGACGCCGCCCTCGACACCGCTCTCGACTCCGGCACTCCCGCACCCGCCACCGTCCTGGTACGGCTGCCCGCCGCGCCGGAGCTCACCCCCGAGGCCGTCCACGCGGCCTCCCGCGCCACGCTCCGCCTGCTGCGGCGCTGGCTCTCCGACGAGCGGCTCACCGACAGCCGGCTCGTCCTCCTGACCCGGGGCTCGGTCGCCGTCCGCACCGGCGACCGGGTTCCGGACCCCGTCCACGCGGCCGTCTGGGGGCTGGTGCGCTCCGCGCAGGCCGAGCACCCGGGCTGCTTCGTCCTCGTCGACACCGATGGCGACGACATCGCCGCCCCCGTCCTGGACGCGCTCCTGGCCGCGCGGGAACCGCAACTCGCCCTGCGCGCCGGCACCGCACACGCCCCCCGCCTGGCCCGGACCACCCCTGGTCGCACGGCTGCCGGTAACACCGGGGAGAGCGTCCCGCAGTACGACGCCGACGGGACCGTCCTCGTCACCGGGGCCACGGGCACCCTCGGCCGGCTCGTCGCCCGCCACCTCGTCGGCGAGCGCGGCGTACGCCACCTGCTGCTGCTGAGCCGCCGCGGCGACACCGCCCCCGGGGCCGCGGACCTGACCCGCGAACTGGCCGGGCTGGGCGCCGAGGTGACCTGGGCGGCCTGCGACGCCGCCGACCGGGAGGCGCTCGCCGCCGCCCTGACCGCGATCCCCGCGGCCCACCCGCTGCGCGGCGTCGTGCACACCGCCGGAGTCCTCGACGACGCCGTGATCGACTCCCTCACCCCCGAACGCCTCGACACCGTTCTGCGGCCCAAGGCCGACGCCGCGCTCCACCTCCACGACCTGACCCGCGGCCTGGACCTGTCGGCCTTCGTCCTGTTCTCCTCGGCCGCGGGCGTGTTCGGCGCCCCCGGCCAGGGCAACTACGCCGCCGCGAACTCCTTCCTCGACGCCCTCGCCCAACACCGCCGGGCCCAGGGCCTCCCGGCCGTCTCGCTCGCCTGGGGCCTTTGGGAGGACACCGGTGGCATGGCGGGCGCCCTGGACCGGGCCGACCTCGACCGGATGAAGCGCGGCGGCGTGGAAGGACTCTCCGCCGCCGACGGCCTCGCCCTCCTCGACCTCGCCGACGCCCTCGCCGCCACCGACGGCGGGGCGGACCGGGCGCTCCTCGTCCCCATGCGGCTCACCCCGCCCGCTGCCGGGACGGACGTGGCCCCGCTGCTGCGCGGGCTCGTCCGCACGCCCGTACGACGCGCCGCCGCGGCAGGTACCAGCCGCGGCGGGCGCGCCGGGGCCGAGCTCTCCGCGCTCGAACGGAGCCTCGCCGGCCTCGACGCGGCCGCCCGGGAACGGCTCCTGCTCGACCTCGTCCGCAGCCACGTCGCCGACGTCCTCGGACACGGCACCGTGGACGCCGTCGAACCCGGACAGGCCTTCAGCGAACTGGGCTTCGACTCCCTCACCGCCGTCGAGCTCCGCAACCGGGTCGGCGCGGCCGTCGGCCGCCGCCTGCCCGCCACCCTGGTCTTCGACTACCCGACCTCCCTCACCCTCGCCCGCCACCTCGCCGCCGAACTCGGCGAGGAACACGCGGCCCCCGAGCGGACGGCACCCACCGCGCCCACCCCGGCCGGCGCCGATGACGACCCGATCGCCATCGTCGCCATGAGCTGCCGCTACCCCGGCGGCGTGACCAGCCCCGAGGAGCTCTGGCGGCTGCTGGAGAGCGGCGGCGACGCCATCACCGGCTTCCCCGCCGATCGCGGCTGGGACCTCGCCTCCCTCTACCACCCCGACCCCGACCACGCGGGCACCTCGTACACCCGCCACGGAGGCTTCCTGCACGACGCCGCCGGATTCGATCCCGCCTTCTTCGGGATCAGTCCGCGCGAGGCCGTCGCCACCGACCCGCAGCAGCGCCTGCTCCTGGAGACCACCTGGGAGGCCTTCGAACGGGCCGGCATCCACCCGGCGTCCGTCCGGGGCAGCCGCACCGGTGTCTTCGCCGGTGTCATGTACCACGACTACGCCGCCCTGCTGGAACGCTCGGCCGACGGCGCGGACGGGTCGCTCGGATCCGGCAGCACGGGCAGCATCGCCTCGGGACGCGTCTCGTACACCTTCGGTCTCGAAGGCCCCGCCGTCACCATCGACACCGCCTGCTCATCCTCGCTGGTCGCCCTCCACATGGCGATCCAGGCCCTGCGCGCCCACGAGTGCGACCTGGCCCTGGCCGGCGGTGTCACCGTCATGGCCACCCCGGGCACCTTCGTCGGCTTCAGCCGCCAGCGCGGCCTCTCCGCCGACGGCCGCTGCCGGGCCTTCTCGGCCGACGCCGACGGCACGGGCTGGGGCGAGGGCGTGGGCATGCTGCTCGTCGAGCGGCTCTCCGACGCCCGCAGGAACGGCCACCCCGTCCTCGCGGTGGTCCGCGGCTCCGCGATCAACCAGGACGGTGCCAGCAACGGGCTCACCGCCCCGAACGGCCCCTCCCAGCAGCGCGTCATCCGCGCCGCCCTCGCGAGCGCGGGACTCACCACCGCCGACGTCGACGCGGTGGAGGCCCACGGCACCGGTACGACCCTGGGCGACCCGATCGAGGCCCAGGCGCTGCTGGCCACGTACGGGCAGGACCGCCCGGAGGACCAGCCGCTGCTCCTCGGCTCCATCAAGTCGAACCTCGGCCACACCCAGGCCGCCGCTGGCGTGGCCGGTGTGATGAAGATGGTGCTGGCCATGCAGCACGGGGTGCTTCCCCGGACCCTGCACGCCGAGCAGCCGTCCCCGCACGTGGACTGGTCGGAAGGCTCCGTAAGCCTGCTGACCGAGCCGGTTCCGTGGCCCGAGACCGGACGTCCCCGCCGCGCCGCCGTGTCGTCCTTCGGCATCAGCGGCACCAATGCCCACACGATCATCGAGCAGGCGCCGCCCGCATCCCCGGCTCCCGCCGACACCGAAACCGGGACCGGAGCCGCCCCGGGCGTCGTCCTGCCCCTGCCGCTGTCGGGCCGTACGGATCAGGCCCTCGCCGACCGTGCCCGCGCCCTGAGCGCGCACCTGGCCGCGCACCCGGGCATCGGGCTGGCGGACCTCGCGTACTCGCTGGCCACGACCCGCGCCGCCTTCGACCATCGTGCGGTGGTACTGGCACGCGACCCCGAGTCCGCCGCCACCGCCCTCGCCGCCCTCGCCAACGGCGGTACCGCCCCCGGGGTGACCCGCGACACGGTGACGAAGACCGGCCGCACGGCCTTCCTGTTCACCGGGCAGGGCAGTCAGCGGCTCGGGATGGGGCGTGAGTTGTATGACGCCGTCCCGGTGTTCGCGGAGGCGCTGGACGCGGTGTGTGCGGCGATGAACCTCGAACGGCCGCTGGAGGAGGTGTTGAAGCTGGTTGCGGCGAGGACGACGCCGCGCCGCACCACGGCCGGAGCCGGGACGTCAGTTCTGGTGGCGCGGGCTCTCGTACGAACGCTGCCCGCCCTGCGGCCCGTACGACGGCCGGGAGCCGGCCCGGACGGCGTCCAGGCGGGCCGTGATCACCAGGGTGCCCTCCTCGATCTGGTAGTCGAGCGGGAGCCCGAGGCCGCGCATGGCCGCCACCATGCCCGTGTTCGAGGCCTGGGTGACGGCGTACACGCTGTCGCAGCGCGCCTCGACCGCCATCGCGATCAGCCTGCGGAGCAGTTCGGAGCCGATGCCGCGGCGCTGCCAGTCGTCCTCGATGAGCAGGGCCACCTCGGTCTCGTCCCCGTCCCAGAGCAGGTGCCCGAGGGCGACCAGCTTGCCGGAGGTGGTGGTGGCGGCCAGGGTGCGGCCGAAGCGGGGGCTCAGCAGGTGGCCGAGGTAGCGGTCGGCGTCGGCGACCGGGCCGTGGTAGCGCAGGCCCAGCGTCCGCTCGGAGCAGCGGTCGTGCATCGCGCGGGCGGCCACGACGTCGGAGCCGTCGGCGCGGCGCACGGTGATCTCGTTGCCCTCGGGCAGGGTCAGCACGTCCTGGCTGCGCGGGACGCGCGGGCCGAGGCGGGCGTCCAGCTCGACCAGGGCGCGGGCCCGGGCGAACTCGGTGGGCGTGAAGGGCAGGTAGGGACGGTCCACGGTGATCACGCCGCCGGAGGGGTCGCGCAGCCGCATCGTGGTGGCCTCCAGCACGCCCTCGACGGGGGCGGAGGCGGCGGCGTTGGGCCGGCCGGTCAGGGTGGTGGCCGGGATCGAGTGGATCGTGCAGCGGCCGAGCAACTGGCGCAGCGCCAGCGGCAGCTCGGCGGCGTCCAGCGCGGTGCGGGTGGCCAGCCCGAGCACCCGGGTGGGCGTGTCCACCAGGTCGTGCGCGTCGGCGCGCTCGATCCAGGTGCTGTGGCCGCCGGCCCGGGCGACGGCGCGGGTCAGCTCGGCGGAGGGCAGCTCCTGAGGGGCGCGCAGCAGGAACTCGTCGACCGTGCCGCCCTCGGGGAGCGGGTGGGTCTGGAGGGTCAGGATGTCGACGCGGTGGTGGGCGAGCGCGGTGCAGAGCGCGGCCAGGCTGCCGGGCTCGTCCCGTACGGTAGTCCGCATCCGCCACAGGGCGGTGGCGCCCTCGGTCGCGGGATCGGCCGGAGCCGGCGCCGTGCCCGCGGTGGATCCCCGCGCCGTGGTCCCGGCCGGGGCGCCGGTATCGGAGGGGGCGGTCGGGCCCGGCGGGGCGTGGCTGTGACGGCGGGCCCACCAGGTGTGGAAGGCGGCCGTGACCAGGAGCGCAATCGCCGAGGCGACGAGCATCACGGGCCCGCGCGGACCGTGCACCACGAGATTGGCCAACGCGTCGGCGACGGCCACGGCGCAGAACAGCGCCGCGAGCTCGACGAGGTCGTGGCGCCAGTGGTGGGCGCGCTGGGGGCGGTGGGGCCGGGAGGCGGAGGCGGGGCTGCGGTCAGTCATGCACACCACTGTGACGGTGGGGTGTTGCGTGATCACGAACGGTTTGTGACCGACTGGTTAAGTGTCGATCCGATCGATTTCGCCCTGTTTTCCGGCTCGCGGCGCACCTGGCATCGGCCCACCGGCCGACCCGGTTGCCGGCCCACCCGCTACTGGCCGACCCGGCCCGGTCGCAGCGTCTTGGTGAAGAGGACGGCGCCCCCCTGGCGGCGCAGGCGCACCGTCAGCTCCCCGCTCGCCCCGTCGATCTCGACCTCCCCGTAGTACGGCGGGTTCTCGGCCGGCGACATGTTGGCCACCGGCGCCGACCGCACGAACGCCGTCTCGGGGCCGAAGGTCGCATCCAGCCGGCCGTGCGGGAAGCCGCCCGCGCCGACGGGCCCGGACACGAACTCCCAGAAGGGCGCGAAGTCCTGGAAGGCGGCCCGTTCGGGGGCGTAGTGGTTGGCGGCGGTGTAGTGGACGTCGGCGGTCAGCCAGACGGTGCCGGTGACGCGCTGGTGCTTGATGTGGCGCAGCAGGTCGGCGATCTGGAGCTCCCGGCCGAGCGGGGCGCCCGGGTCGCCCTGGGCGACCGCCTCGAAGTCGGCCGTGCCGTCGGGGACGACGATGCCGAGCGGCATGTCGGCGGCGATCACCTTCCAGGTGGCGCGCGAGCGGGACAGCTCCCGCTTGAGCCAGGCCAGCTGTTCGGCGCCCAGGATCCCGACGGGGTCGGTGACCTGACGGCCCGGCGAGTTGGCGTTGCGGTGGGTGCGCATGTCGAGGACGAAGACGTCGAGCAGCGGACCGTGCCGGACGACGCGGTGGACCCGGCCCTCCGCGCGGGCGCCGGGATCGACCGCCAGACCAGGGAGGTACTCCCCGAAGGCGCGGCGGGCGCGCTCGGCCAGTACGTCGACCTGCTTGACGGTGTAGCGCGGGTCGTCCAGCAGCTGGCCGGGGTACCAGTTGTTGCGCACCTCGTGGTCGTCCCACTGGGCGATCACCGGGACCTGCGCGTTGAAGGCCGTGAGGTTGCGGTCGAGGAGGTTGTAGCGGAAGTTCCCGCGGAACTCGGCCAGGGTCTCGGCGACCTTCGCCTTCTCCTCGGTGGTCACGTTGCGCCAGATCCGGCCGTCGGGCAGCGTCACGCTCGGCTGGATCGGCCCGTCCGCGTAGATCGTGTCCCCGCTGAAGAGGAAGAAGTCCGGGTCGCGCAGGCGCATCTCGTCGAAGACCCGGTAGCCGCCGAGGTCCGGATTGATGCCCCAGCCCTGTCCCGCGAGGTCCCCGGACCACAGGAAGCGGACGCCGGAGCGGCGCGAGACGGGCGTGGTGCGGAAGGTGCCGTAGGCCGGTTCGCCGGCGCGTCGGGGGTCGTCCGGATCGGCCACCACCACGCGGTAGTGGACCTGCTCGCCCGGCGGGAGGCCGCGCAGGGCGGTGGTGCCGGTGAAATCGGTGGCCGGTCCGAGCAGCGGGCCGGGGTGACGGCGTACCGCGCGGCGGAACGAGGCGGTGGGCGAGGTCTCCACGTACATCCGCGCGGGCCGGTCCGCACGCGTCCAGACCAGCGCCGAGCACTCCGTCACCTCACCGCACTGGGTGCCCCACGCCATGGCGGGGCGCCCGGACCGGGCGAACGCGGGGGCGGCCCACCCCAGCGGAAGGGCCAGTGCGGCGGACGCGGTGAGCGAACCGGTGAGCAGGGTCCGGCGGGTGTGCGGCATCGGTTGCGCCTCCAGGGTTCCGGTCGTCTCGCACGGGCCGGACCAGTGTGCCGCCGGCACACCGGCCCGCCCGCGTCGCGCACGCGAACCGTGGATGAACAGAGGCTGGTGGGGCACGGCCGGGCCGTCTGAGGGTGGTTCGGCGCGCCGTCGGCCGGTGGCCGGAGGCGGTGGCTGGAGCGCTGGGGAGCCGGCGGTCGGGAGGCGGCGGCCGGAGCGTCGGCGGGTCGGCGGTCGGAGCGGGGCGGGGGCGGACGCCGTCAGCCGGTGACGGCCGCCGGGAGCGGGGTGCGCGCCGTGTCGAGGATGACCCGGGCGACGAGGGCGGGGTCGTCGTTCATCGGGACGTGACCGCAGCCCGGCAGCCGGACCAGCCGCGCGCCGGGGATGGCGCGCTTGGCGCGCAGGCCCTGCCGTCGCGGCAGCAACCGGTCGCGCTCGCCCCAGGCGATGGTGACCGGCACGCCCGGCACGTCCCGCGTGAACCGTACGGCGCCACCCGCGGCCAGCGTCGGCTCGAAGCCGGCGGCCCCGCGCAGGGCCGAGGTCTCGGCCACCACCGAGGCGGGGGAGCGGCGGCCGGGACGGGCGTAGATGGTCCCGGTGAGGGCGGCCCGGCCCGCGGCGCTGCGGGAGAGCCGCTCCACGGCGGGGAGCGGCAGGGCGTGGGCCCCGGCCCGCATGGCGCGCAGGGCCCCGAAGGCGTACCGGCGCTCCGTCTCGCTCCAGAAGCCGGCGGGGGAGAGGGCGGTCACCGAGCGGACCAGGCCCAGGCGTGCCATTTCGAGGGCGAGCAGACCGCCGAGCGAGTTGCCCGCCACGTGGGGGCGCTCGACACCGAGGGCCGCGCAGAGTGCACCGAGCGCGGGCGCGACGGTCGCGAGGTCGTAGGGGACCCCTTCCGGCAACGCCGGGGAAGCCCCGAAGCCGGGCAGGTCCACGGCGATGACGTCGTGGTCGGCGGCCAGGATGCCGGTGACCGGGCGCCAGGCCTGGAAGTGGTGCCCGATGCCGTGGAGCAGCAGGAGGGGCTCCCCCGCGCCCTCGCGTTCGTAGCTGACGGTCGCCGTGCGGGGGCCGAGCGGGGATTCGACGGCGAAGGAGGCGGTGGCGGTCATGCTGCTCCTCGGGTGCGGCGGTGGGCGCTGCGGGCTTTGTGAGACACGCTGTCAGTAATGACTACCGCCCGGTAGTGCCCCGCAACAAGCCCTCGCCACCGGCCGCCCGGAGCGCCGAGAACATCCTGTGAACGGCTTGATACGAATACCCCTTATGCCCGCCTCGGGGATGAGCATTGGTCTTGACCAAGTGCAGGCACCGTCCTATCGTCGCAGGGATAGTGCAAGGACCTTTAATAAACAAAGGCGCGGAACTGCCGCTGGAACACGGCGATTGCGGCGATGGCAGCAGGAGGAGTCAGGGTGGGGACCACGCAGCTCGAATCGGTGCCGGAGCCGAAGTACTGGCATCTCAAGACCGTGCTCAGCGAGGCGCTCGACCAGGACTTCGCCGTGGGCGAGGTCCTGCCCAACGAGCGTGACCTGGCCGCCCGTTTCGGCGTGGCCCGCGCGACCCTGCGCCAGGCCCTCGAACAGCTGGAACTCGAAGGCAGGCTCCAGCGCCGGCGCGGCGTCGGCACCACCGTGGCCCCGCCGCGGGTGGGCGTCGCCGTCGGGACCACCGAACACGTCTGGCCCGGTGAGGCCGACGGGTGGGAGCTGGTGGACGCCGCCGAGACCCTGCCCGGCGCCGCCGTCGCCCGGCTCCTCGGCACCGCCTCCGCCGTCCCCTTCGGTACCGACCGGACCGTGCACACGGTGCGCCGGACCCGCGTCACCCAGGGCCAGGCGGTCGCCGCCGAGCTGCTGTACGTTCCCGGCTCGTCGGTACCGGGGCTCTCCGGCATAGACGCCCCCGCCGGACCCGCCCGCGCCCGCGCCGTGCTGCGCGAGCTGCAGCGCCTGGTGCTGGAGGGGCAGGACCGCTCCGTGGAACTCGGCTCGGCCCGCGCCGACGACGCCCGGGAACTCGACCGGCTGCCCGGAGCCCCGGTGCTGCTGGTCACCACCCGCTACTTCACGGCCGAGGGCACCGCGGCGGTCTCGGTCGCGACCTACCGCGCGGACACCTGCCGACTGACCTTCGGGGACTCCGGCGACGTCCGCATAAGCCACGACCCGGACACGCGCGTCGCCTCCTGACGGCCGGCGGGCGGGCGGGCGGGCGGGCACTGGGGCCGCGCAGCGGTGCGGCTCCGGGCTGCGGGGCTCGTGTGGGCCGTGGGGCTCGGCTTGGGCCGCCGGTCACTCGGGCCGCCGGGCTCGGAGCGTCGGGCCCCGCTGGTGGTTCGGGGTGCGGGACGCGGGCCCGGGGACGCGGCAGGCCGGGCGCGCGGGGCTCTATGCGCGGGGGGCTGGTCCCCCCCCCTGCGGCTTCGTGGGCTGGGCTGCGCTCGACTGCGGGTGTGTCCCGGCCGCTCGCAGGCCGGTGAACAGGCTTGGCGGGCGCGATGAGCGGGCTCACGCACCGGCTCGCCCTGCCCCCCGCCCCATGTACCCGCCCGAGGCGGCTCCATTCCGTGGCCGCCCGTGGCACGCCCGGCGGCGGCGGCGGGGCCGGGCCGGGCAGCGTGCCCGGACGGGCCGTCGTCGGCCCGGTCAACCAGGGCGCCCACCAGGACCCCGGACCCCGGGTCAGCCGCGGCTGCGGGCCGTGACCGTTTTCTCGATCGCGAAGAGTTCTTCCTCCGCCTGGTCCAGCGCCAGCCGCAACGCCCCGGTCGCCACCGCCGCCTCCCCGAGGAGCGACAGGGCCACGCGCGGCGGCCGCAGGCAGTACCGCTCCAGCTCGCGCCGCAGCGGGTCCAGTACGCCGTCCAACCCGGCCGCCCACCCCCCGACCACGACGAGTTCCGGGTCCATCGCCAGCACCAGGGCCGCCACGTCGTGCACGAGGCGCTGGATGAACCGCTCCACCGCGGCCACCGCGCCCTCGTCACCCTGCTTGGCCATCGTGAACACCGCGGCGACCGCCTGCTCGTCCAGCGGATGCAACGGCTCACCGGTGGTCGACAGCAGCTTCTCCGGCGTCACCTCGCGGCCCAGCAGGTGCAGCGCGCCGATTTCGCCCGCCGCGCCGCCGAAGCCCCGGTGCAACCGGCCGTTGATCAGCGAACCGGCACCCGGGCTGAGGCCCGCCATGACGAACACCAGGTCATCGGTGTCCCGGCCCGCCCCTTTCCAGTGCTCGGCGACCGCCGCCGCGTTGGCGTCGTTCTCCACCTGGACCGGGCAGCGGAAGGACCGCTGCAGTCGCTCACCGAGGGGGAGCCCGGTCCAGCCCGGGAGGGCCGTGCACAGGCGGACGGTGCCGTCCGCCTCCACGATCCCCGGGCTGCCCACGCCGACCGCGCGAAGCGCGTCCCTCGGTACCCCGGCTCGCCGCAGCAGGTCCGCGACCGTCGCCCGGACCCGGTCGAGCCGCTCGTCGGCCGAAGCCGACTCGGCGACCTGCTTGGTACCGGCCCCGATCACCCGCCCGTCCAACCCGGAGAGCAGGGCCGAGACCCGGTGGGAGCCGATCTCGATCCCGAGCAGGTGGCCCGCTTCGGCACGGAACCGGAACCGTCTGGCGGGCCGCCCCTGTCTGCGGGCACCGTCCCCGGCCTCGGCCTCCGTGACCAGCCCCGTGCCGATGAGCCCCTCGACGACTCCCTCGACCGTGGGCCGGGAGAGTCCGGTGAGTCGGGTGAGATCCGTGAGGGTCGGTGATTCGGCCGCGCGAAGCGCCCGCAAGACCACGGCGGAATTGATCCGCCGGAGCAGCGAGGGGTCCCCGCCGGTCAGCTGCCCCAACGTGTGTCCTCCCAGCTAGCGCGCCTGTTCAGCCGGATCGTACTGCGCACCCCGGGCGACGGCGAGAAGCGGCCCCCCATCGGCCGGAATCAGCTCTTCCTCTCCGTGCCCTCAGGCCGGGGCGACGAAGCCCGATTCGTAAGCCATGATCACTGCCTGCGTCCGGTCGCGCGCCCCCAGCTTCGCCAGCACCGCACTCACGTGGGACTTCACGGTCTCCGCCCCCACGAACAGCTCCCCGGCGATCTCCGCATTCGTCAGCCCCCGGGACATCAGCCGCAGCACCGACTCCTCCCGCTCGGTCAGCGCGGCCCGTTCCAGCATGGTCCGCGCCTGGCGGTTCCCGTACTCGGCGGCCAGCGCGCGCACCGCCGCCGGGAAGAGCAGGGTCTCGCCCTCCGCCACCAGGCGCACCGCGTGGACGATCTCCGAGGGCCGGGCCCGCTTCAGGAGGAACCCGTCCGCCCCGGCACGCAGCGCCTGGTAGACGTACTCGTCGTTCTCGAAGGTCGTGACGACGAGGATCTTCGGCGGGTTGTCGATGCTCTTGAGGACGGCCCGCGTGGCCTCGATGCCGTCGAGCAACGGCATTCTGACGTCCATCGCGACCACGTCCGGCCGCAGCCGACGAACCAGCGGGACCACGGCGGCCCCGTCAGCGGCCTCGCCGACCACCTCGATGTCGGACTGGGCGTCCAGGACGGCGCGCAGACCCGCTCGCACCAGGGGTTCGTCGTCGACGAGCAGTACGGTAACCGGCATCCGGTCAGCGTATTCGCTCCAGCGGAAGCCGGGCGCGTACCCTCCAATTGCCCTCGTGCGGACCGGTGTCGGCCGTGCCGCCGAGCAGCGCGGCCCGTTCGCGCATTCCCCGCAGCCCGGTGCCACTGCCCGACATCAGGGTCGGCCCCTCCGGCAGCGGGTTCGTGACCTCCAGGTCGAGTCGTTCGCCCGTCACCTCGACCCGGACCCGCACCGGTACCGGCCCGCAGTGCCGCAGCACATTCGTCAGTGCCTCCTGAAGGATCCGGTACCCCTCACGAGTGACCGGGCCGGGCAACCCACCCAAGGGGCCGCGCAGTTCGCTGTCCACCGCCGCCCCCGACGCACGGGCCGACTCCAGCAGCCGGTCCGCCTCCGAAAGGGTCGGACGCTGGGAGGGCGGCTGCGCGGATTCCCGCAGCACCAGCAGCACGCGCTCCAGATCCTCCAGCGCGGCCCGCCCCGTGTCCTCGATCGCGCACAACGCCCGCTCGGTGAACTCCGGACTGCCGGCCGCACGGGCCGCACCCGCCTGCACCACCGCGACGGTCAAGGCATGACCGATCGAGTCATGGAGCTCGCGCGCGATCCGGGTCCGCTCCAGCAACTGCTCCGTCCGCTGCTCCAGCGCCGTGAGCCGCTCGGCAGCGGACGGCCCGAGCAGGCTGCCCGCGATCGCGGTGATCATCTCGCCGAGCAGGACGACCGTCACGATGAGCAGGATCAGCGGCACGGGGATGAGCACGGCCGATGCCCAGCCCGGGACGTCCAGCGGCACCCACGGATGCGCGGAGGGACGGCCCAGGGCGGCGAGGGCCAGATCGACCGAGACCGTCGGGAGGAACGAGGACGAGAAGAGCGTCGCCGAGGAGACCACCAGCCGTATCTCCAGCCACAGCATCGTCCGCCACCGGTCACCCCAGGACGCCGAAGGGGACGTACTGATCGTGCTGTCGTCGCCTTGGTCCTGGGGGGTCAGGAGGAACCGCGCCTGGAGTCCCTCGGCGAGACGAACCCAGGGCACCAGGCCGAACGGCGCGACGAGGAGAAGAGGCACCCACGGCGCGTGGGGAGCTATGAACATCCACACGGCCACGATGAGGATGGGCACGCACAGATGCAACCAGCGTGTGTAGGTCACTGCCTTGAACGGTGCGCGGAGCAGTCGGTACATGCCGTCATCGTGGCAGCCGCCCGATCAGGCGCGTCACCCCCGCACGGGGGAGACGGGGACCCCCGGGCGGGGGAGGAGTCGTCGTCGGGGCCGCACCGGGACCGCGTCAGACGCGCTCGCGCGCGAACAGTTCGAGGTGGCCACAGTCCGGACACCGGAAGGCGTCGATCTGCCAGCGCGGCCGGCCCATCCGCTTCGCCCCGCCGAAGATGCCGATTTCCAGCGCTCCGGCGATCCAGCGAGCGTATCCCCGTGAGTGCTCTCCGGTGTCCTCGACGAATCCCTGTTCGAGCCCGACGGCACCGCACTGCGTGCACTTGATGGTGTTCACGCGCCGAGTCTAGGCAGGGCGGCGCTTCTCCCCCGTGCGGGGGAGGGCTTCCCCCCGGGCGGGGGAGGAACGACCAGGACCGAGCGGCCAGCCTTGAGTCATGAACAGCATCGAGATCCGCGAACTCACCAAGGAGTACGGCACCGTTCGAGCGGTGGACCACCTCACCTTCGAGGTGCTGCCCGGTCGCGTGACGGGCTTCCTCGGGCCCAACGGAGCAGGCAAGTCGACCACGATGCGCCTGCTGCTGGGCCTGGACCGCCCGACCTCCGGCACCGCCACCATCGGCGGCCGGATGTTCACCGACTTCCCCGACCCGCTGCTCCGCGTCGGGGCACTCCTGGACCCGCAGGCGGCGCACGGAGGGCGTACCGCCCGCGACCATCTGCTGGCCCTGGCGGTCAGCAACCGCATCCCGGCCCGCCGGGTCGACGAGGTACTCGAACAGGCCGGCGTGGCCCCGGTCGCCGGTCGACGCGTCAAGACCTTCTCCCTGGGCATGCGCCAGCGCCTGGGCATCGCCGCTGCGCTGCTGGGCGATCCCGGGGTGGTGCTCCTGGACGAGCCGACCAACGGTCTCGACCCCGAAGGCATCATCTGGATCCGCGAACTGCTCCGGCAGCTCGCGGCGGAGGGCCGGACCGTCCTCGTCTCCAGCCACCTGATGGCGGAGACCGCGTCCTTCGTGGAACACCTGGTCGTCCTGGGCCGGGGAAAGTTGCTCGCCGACACATCGATGAAGGAATTCATCGATGCACGCAGCACCCCGAGGGTGCGGCTGCGCACCACGGATCCAGGTCGCATGGCAGAGGTCCTGGCCGCCGACGGGCTCTCGATGGTGCAGGCCGAGGACGGGCGCTGGACCGTGGACGGCGTCCAGGCCGAGTGGATAGGCACCCTGGCAGCGCGCGAAGGCATACCGGTCCTTGAACTGGCGGATGAGCGCGCCTCCCTGGAAGAGGCCTACCTCGATCTCACCGCGGAGTCGACTCCCTTCGCGTCTGGCTCGCGCTGACCACTGGCACCGAGACCGCCTGCCGCAACAACAGCCGCGTACCCGAACAGCCGGGCAATCGGGTCCGAACACCGAGCCCGGACACCCGAGCCCGGACACCCGTGACCGATGCACACCAAAACACCCCGAACACCGTGACTGGAGAACCGGCCATGACCGCTCCCGCCCTCCCCACCATCCCCGTCGTGCATTCGGAGTGGATCAAGATACGGTCGCTGCGCGGCACGCTCTGGGCACTCGTCGCGATACTCGTGTCCACCGCCGGGATACAGGTCCTCATGAACGCGCTCATCGGCCCGTCGGAGGCTGCGAGGGCCGGAAGTGATCCACTCCGGCTCGCCTTCTATGGCATCAGCTTCGGGCAGATAGCGGCCATCACCTTCGGCGCCAAGGCGTTCGCAGCGGAGTTCCACAACGGGGCACTGCGGATCACTCTCGGCGCCGTGCCGAACCGGAGCCGCTTCTACCTCTCCAAGGCAGTGGTCATCGCCGGGTTGGCGCTGGTGGCCGGGCAGCTCACCGGCCTTGCCACTTTCCTGGCCGGTCAGGCCCTGATGGGGGAGCAGGCCATCGGCCCGGGTGATCCGGGTGCGGTCCGGGCGATCGTCGGCAGCGGCCTCTACCTCGCCCTCATGGCGTTGTTCGCAGCCGGACTGACCGCCGTACTCCGCAGCGGGACAGCGGTGTTGAGCCTGCTCATACCCTTCGTCCTGTTGATCTCGTTTGTCTTCGGTGACCATGCGGGTGGGCTCGGGCAGTACCTGCCGGACCGTGCCGGGCAGCTGGTGTTGAGTGCGAATCCGCAGGGAGAGCTCGGGCCGTGGGCGGGGCTGGGCGTCATGGCCCTATGGACGGCGGCAGCGCTGGGGGCGGGCTGGATCGCCGTCCGCAGGCGGGACGCGTGACGCCGGACCAGTTGTCAGTGCTGCTGGGGATACTGACGACATGACGACGGCAGCGCATCTCGAGGCAATCGACCGGCTCCGGACACGCGGGTTCCCCGCGGCGCGCAGCAGATCGGTGACCGAACGGAGCGGTCCGGGTTACCACCTCGTGGAGCTGGGTGAGAGCCACTGGTACGGAGACGAGGACGCGGCTGACCGGATAGCCGGCGCAGAACAGATCTCAGCCGAGTACGGCGCCCTCACCCAGCGGTTGACGGAGCGGTGGGGGGAGGCGCAGGTGTTCCACCTGGGGAGCCTGCTGGCGCGGGTGGTCGCGGGGGAAGAGATCCCCGAACCGTGGGGCGAGATGAGCGGAACCACCGACCACGTGCACGTGTGGCGGGCTGGCGAGCACTGGGTGGCCGTGTACGCGGCGGAATGGGGGGCCGACCACTCACCGCAACTGATGGCCGCGGTGACCGTCATCGACCCGCCCTAGAACCGACCGGGCCGGGAACCGACCCGCCCTGGGATCTCCCCGCCCGGGAACCGATCCGCCACAGAGGACGGACCGGCGGGCCGCTCAGCTGCCTGCGGGAGTCCATGGGGGAGGCTGAGAGGACGGGTGGCGGAGCCAGTCGGTGAGGGTGGCGTAGTCAGGGTCGGTGAGGCCTTGGCGGGGGTCGACCCGGTGCAGCAGGGCGAAGCCCCGGTGGTGGGCGGACACCCAGGCGCGGTCCCTGTCCGTGATCTCGTCATCGACCCAGATGAACGGGTGCCCCGCCGCCCGCGCGACCAGCCCGCGTGTTTTCCAGTGGAGACCCCTGCGCAGGTCGTCTTCCTCCTGGTTCGTCTGCCTGTCCCGTTCCGCCTGGGGGTCCGTGCCCGAGGGCTCCGGCCAGGTCATCACTTCCAGCGGTGGGAAGCCGAGCCGGGGTGCGAGGTCGGTGTTCGCGTCGGCCATCCATGTCGTGGCCCAGATCAGGGTGCAGGGCAGGGCCGACAACCGGGGGCCGTGGCGGGAGTCGAGGCGGTGGAGGAGGGGGTGCGCGCTGCCCTCGTGGGGCGGTGCGGAGGGGGGAGGGCTGGTGGGGTGGGGGCCCGCCGAACGGGATGAGTGGGCCGTCGACGTCGAGGAAGAGCAGGGGCGTACCTGGCCGGGTGCCAGGGGTGGTCACCGGTCGGCCTCGGTCTCAGCCCCGGCCCCGGTCTCAGCCCCATCCTCGGTCCCGGTCCCGGTCCCGGTCTCGGCGGTGAGGCGGAGGCGGGCGTACTCCTCGGCCATGGTGTGGGCTGTCCAGTGGGCGTTGAGGCCGCTCGGGTTGGGCAGGGCCCAGATCCGGGTGGAGCCGATGGTCCGCTCCTGCGGGCCGATCTTGGCGCCGCGCTCACCGAAGGCCGTGCGGTAGGCGGTCACGCCGACCACGGCGAGCCACTGGGGGCGCAGGAGTTCCACCTTCGCGGTCAGGAGGCGGCCGCCCTCGCGGTATTCCTCGGCGCTCAGTTCGTCGGCGCGGGCGGTGGCCCGGGCCACGACGTTGGTGATGCCCAGCCGGTAGGTCAGCAGCTCCTCCTGCTCCGCGGGGGCCAGGCGGCGCGGGGTGAAGCCCGACAGGTGCAGGACCGGCCAGAAGCGGTTGCCGGGGCGGGCGAAGTGGTGGCCCGTGGCGGCGGACATCAAGCCCGGGTTGATCCCGCAGAACAGGACGCGCAAACCGCCCGCGACCACATCCGGGAGGATGCGGTCGCGGGCGGCGGCCAGCTCTTCGGGGGTCAGAGGATCGACCCCGGGGTGTAGCCGGCGGCCTCCGGGTGCTGCTTGGTGATCTCCTCGATGCGGGAGACCACCACGGCGACCTGGTCGCCGGCGGCGCCGGTGAAGGACAGCTTGTCGGCCATCAGGGCGTCGAGCTGCGCGCGGTCCAGCGGCATGCGCGCGTCGGCGGCCAGCTTGTCGAGCAGTTCGTTGCGCTCGGCGCCCTGCTCGCGCATCGCGAGGGCCGAGGCCACCGCGTGCTCCTTGATGACCTCGTGGGCGGCCTCGCGGCCGACGCCGGCCCGTACCGCACCCATCAGGACCTTGGTGGTGGCCAGGAAGGGGAGGTAGCGGTCCAGCTCGCGGGCGACGACGGCCGGGAAGGCGCCGAACTCGTCCAGGACGGTCAGGAAGGTCTCCAGCAGACCGTCGAAGGCGAAGAAGGCGTCCGGCAGCGCGATGCGGCGGACCACGGAGCAGGAGACGTCGCCCTCGTTCCAGGTGTCGCCCGCCAGCTCGCCGGTCATCGAGGCGTAGCCGCGCAGGATGACCATGAGGCCGTTCACGCGCTCGCAGGAGCGGGTGTTCATCTTGTGCGGCATCGCGGAGGAGCCGACCTGGCCGGGCTTGAAGCCCTCGGTGACCAGCTCGTGTCCGGCCATCAGGCGGATCGTCTTGGCGATCGAGGACGGGGCGGCGGCGAGCTGCACCAGCGCGGTGACCACGTCGTAGTCGAGCGAGCGCGGGTAGACCTGGCCCACCGAGGTGAAGGCGTGGGCGAAGCCGAGGTGGCCCGCGATGCGCCGCTCCAGGTCGGCGAGCTTGGCGGTGTCGCCGCCGAGGAGGTCGAGCATGTCCTGGGAGGTGCCGACCGGGCCCTTGATCCCGCGCAGCGGGTAGCGCTCCAGCAGGTCCTCCAGGCGGCCGTAGGCGACGAGCAGCTCGTCGGCGGCGGTCGCGAAGCGCTTGCCCAGGGTCGTGGCCTGTGCCGCGACGTTGTGGGAGCGCCCGGCCATGACCAGCTCGGCGTGCTCGGCGGCCAGCTTGCCGAGGCGGGCCAGCACGGCGACGGTGCGGTCGCGGGCCAGCTCCAGGGAGAGCCGGATCTGGAGCTGCTCGACGTTCTCGGTGAGGTCGCGGGAGGTCATGCCCTTGTGCACGTGCTCGTGACCGGCGAGGGCGTTGAACTCCTCGATCCGGGCCTTCACGTCGTGCCGGGTGACCTTCTCGCGCTCGGCGATGGAGGCCAGGTCGACCTGTTCCAGGACGCGCTCGTAGTCGGCGAGGGCCGCGTCGGGCACCTCGATGCCGAGGTCCTTCTGGGCGCGCAGGACGGCGAGCCACAGCCGCCGCTCCAGCGTCACCTTGTACTCGGGGGACCACAGGACGGCGAGCTCCGCGGAGGCGTAGCGGCCGGCCAGGACATTGGGGATGCGGGGCTTGGCAGTCACGTAAAGGGATTCTACTTGCGCTTCGGCTGTGCGTTCACGCAGGTGGGCGACCCGCGGCCGGTTGTGGTTTGCTACGAGGCCGGGCCGGGGCCAGGCGCCCGTGAACCGGGGTGCTCACGGGAGCCGTTCGTCCGCTGTGGCGCCGTACGGCAGCAGTTCCGGCCGCTTCGCCGGGCGGCCGTCGCCCGAGGAGCGGCCCGTCAGGCGGCGGCCGATCCAGGGGAGCAGGTGCTCGCGGGCGAAACGCGCGTCGTGGACGCGCCGGGTCGCCCAGCCCGGCGGCGGCGAAGGGAGCAGCGGCGTGCGCCAGTCCTCCTCCGCGGGCAGCCCCAGCGCCTGCCACACGGCCTCGGCCACCCTGCGGTGGCCCTCGTCCGTGAGGTGCAGCCGGTCGGCGTGCCAGAGCCGCTGATCGCCGAGGACGGGGGCGCCGTACAGGTCGACGACGAGAGCGCCGTGCCGCGCGGCCAGCTCGTCGATGATGGCGAACAGCTCTTCCATGCGCGGGCGGAAACGTTCCATCACGGGCCCCTGGCGGCCGGGCGAGCGCATGAGGACGAGCTGCCCGCACGCGGGCGCCAGGGTCTCCACCGCGGCTTCCAGGTGGCCGCGCACCCGTCCCATGTCGACCTTGGGTCGCAGGGTGTCGTTCAGGCCGCCCACCAGGGTCACCACGTCCGCGCCCATCGAGGCCGCCAGGGGTGCCTGCTCCTCGGCGATCTGGCCGATCAGCTTGCCGCGCACCGCGAGGTTCGCGTAGCGGAACCCCGGTTCCCGCGCGGCGAGACGGGCGGCGAGCAGATCCGCCCAGCCCCGGTAGGAGCCGTCCGGCAGCGCGTCGGACATGCCCTCGGTGAAGGAGTCGCCGACCGCGACCAGACTCGTGTATGTCGCATTCATCTCCATGGCGCAGCGATGCTACCGCGCGGTTCCCCGGTCCCGCGATGAGGACCGGGGACGTCGCGCCGCAGGCCGGGCTGCCGGACCCGGCCGGTCGCTGCCCGGGATCGTCGTCACGTGGCCGAGCGGTTCCCGAACAGCTCGCGCAGCACGTCCTCCATCGTGACCAGACCGGTCATGGTCCCGTCCGCACCGAGGACCGCCGCCAGGTGCGTCCGGCTGCGCCGCATGGCGGTCAGGACGTCATCCAGCGGAGTCTGGGCCCGGACCTGGGCGATGGGGCGCAGCGCCGAGACCGGGAAGGCCTCGTCCCGCGCGGTGACGTCGAGGGCGTCCTTGACGTGCAGGTAGCCGAGGATCTTTCCCTGACCGTCGAGCACCGGGAACCGCGAGTAGCGGGACGTGGCGGAGAGCCGCTCCAGCCCCTCCGGCGTGATGCCCTCCTCGGCCGGGAGGACCCGGTCCATGGGCAGCGCCACCTCGATGACGGGCCGGCGGCCCAGCTCCAGCGCGTCGTGCAGCCGCTCGCTCGCCCGGCCGTCGATCAGGCCCGCGGCGTTGGAGTCCTTGACGATCCGGGCCAGCTCGTCGTCCGAGAAGGTCGCGGCCACCTCGTCCTTCACCTCGACCCGCAGCAGCCGCAGCAACGCGTTGGCGAAGGCGTTGATCGCGAAGATCACCGGCCGCAGGCCGCGCGTCAGGGTCACCAGCGGCGGCCCGAGCAGCAGCGCGGTACGGACCGGCTCGGCCAGCGCCACGTTCTTCGGCAGCATCTCGCCGAAGAGCATGTGCAGGTACGTCGCCAGCGCCAGTGCCACCACGAAGGAGATCGCGTGGGTGACCCCGGCCGGCACCCCGAACAGGTCGAAGAGCGGGGTCAGCAGGTGGGCGATGGCCGGTTCGGCGACCACACCGAGCACCAGGGTGCACAGCGTGATGCCGAGCTGGGCCGCCGCCATCAGGGCCGACACGTGTTCCAGGCCCCACAGCACGGCCCGGGCCCGCCGGTCGCCCGCCTCGGCGTACGGTTCGATCTGGCTGCGCCGGACCGAGATCAGCGCGAATTCCGCGCCGACGAAGAAGGCGTTGACGACCAGGGTCGCCAGGCCGATCAGTAGTTGGATCGCGGTCATCGGCCCTCCTCCGGCTGCGTGTCGCCGCTCTTGCGGCGGGTCTTGCCGTGCGCGCCGTCGCGTCCGCGCGAAGCGTCGGCGGGCTCCTCGACCGGCGCGTGCAGCAGCACGCGCGCGGCGCGCCGCCCGCTGTCGTCCACCACGTCGAGGCGCCAGCCGCCCAGCTCCAGGCTGTCGCCGTTGACCGGTATGCGGCCGAGCTCGGTGGCCATCAGCCCGGCCAGCGTCTCGTACGGGCCGTCCGGCACCCGCAGGCCGATCCGCTCCAGCTGGTCGGTGCGCGCCGCGCCGTCCGCGGAGAAGAGCGCGCGGCCGGAGGCGTCCGTACCGGCCGCGGCCAGGTCCGGGGTCTCGTGCGGGTCGTGCTCGTCGCGGACCTCGCCCACGACCTCCTCGACGATGTCCTCCAGGGTGGCCACGCCGGCCGTGCCGCCGTACTCGTCGATCACCACGGCCATCGTCTGCCTGCCGGAGAGCCGGTCCAGCAGCCGGTCCACGGTCAGTGACTCGGGGACGAGCAGCGGCTCGCGCAGCAGCTGCGCGACCGGGTAGCGGTGGCGTTCGGCGGCGGGCAGCGCCAGGACGTCCTTGATGTGGACCGTGCCGACGACGCTGTCGAGGCTGCCGCGGTAGACGGGGAAGCGGGACAGGCCGGTGGCCATGGTCGCGTTCGCCACGTCCTCCGCGGTGGTCTGCACGTCGAGCGCGGTGACCTGGACCCGCGGGGTCATGACGTTCTCCGCGGTCAGGTCGGCCAGGTTCAGGGTCCGCACGAACAGTTCGGCGGTGTCCTTCTCCAGCGCGCCCGCCTTCGCGGAGTGCCGCGCCAGTGCCACCAGCTCCTGCGGGCTGCGCGCGGAGGCCAGCTCCTCGGCCGGCTCCAGCCCGAAGCGGCGCACCATGTGGTTGGCCGTGGTGTTCAGGTGGCCGATGAGCGGCCGGAAGGCCCGGCTGAACATCCGCTGCGGTGTCGCCACGCGTTTGGCCAGGGCCAGCGGCGAGGAGATCGCCCAGTTCTTCGGCACCAGTTCGCCGACGACCATCAGGACGACGGTCGACACGGCGGTGCCGAGGACCAGGGCGGTGGACGAAGCGGCTCCGGCGGACAGCCCCATGGCCTCGAACGGCCCCTTGAGCAGGGTGGCGATCGAGGGCTTGGAAATCATGCCGATGACCAGGCCGGTCACGGTGATGCCGAGCTGGGCGCCGGAGAGCTGGAAGGTCAGGCTCCGGACGGCGGCCAGGGCGCTGTCGGCGCCGCGCTCGCCGCGCTCGGCGGCTCCTTCGAGCTCGCTGCGCTCGATGGTCGTCAACGAGAACTCGGCCGCGACGAAGACCCCGCACGCGAGGCAGAGCAGCAGCGCGACGACGAGCAGAAGCACTTCGGTCATCGGTTCACCTCCGTCCCATGATCAGACAGGAGGAGGCGGATCGCGCGGTGTCGGGTACTGGGAGGCTCGCCCATGGGCGGACGCTCACACCTTTCGTTCGAGGGGACTGCATCGGGAAGCGGTCTCCCCCAGGGTAAAGGATCGGCAAAGTGTGCGCATCGCTCGATCGGACGACATGACGGGCAGGAGGCGCGGAACGCGCCCGGACGGACGCTACGCCGTCCCGAGCGGCTTGACCCAGCGGCGCCAGTGGTCCTCGCGGTGGTAGCCGGCCGCGGCCCAGGCCCGCCGCCCCGGCTCGTTCGCCTCCAGCACCATCGCGTCCCCGCGCCGTCCGCCCACGGCCAGGAAGCGCCGCTCGGCGGCGTCCAGGAGCGCCGTGCCGATCCCGCGCCTGCGGTGCGAGGGGAGTACCGCCAGCCGGTAGAGCGAGCAGCGCCAGCCGTCGTAACCCGCGATCACGGACCCCACGAGGAGCCCGTCGGTCTCGGCGAGGATCAGGGCGTCCGGATCCCGCTCGATGAGCCGGGTGACCCCGTCCACGTCGTCCGTGACGGAAGTGCCCTCCGCCGCCACCTTCCAGAAGGACAGCACGTCCTCGGCCTCTGCCGCCCCGGCCGTCCGTATGCGCAGATCGATCATGACCGTGATCCCAGCACGGGCACGGGTTCCCGCGCAATGCCCGACCGCGGGACGCCGGCGGGGCTCCCCGGGCGAGCGCCGGTTCAGTCGTCGGAGCGCCGGGCCGACCCGATCACGCAGTACGAGGTAGGCAGCGCGGGCCCGCGCTCCGGCATCCGCAGCCCGCGCTGCTCGACGATCCGGAAGCCGGCGGCGTCGACCGCGGCCAGGATGTCCCGCGCCGTGTGGCAGCCGCCGAACAACCGGGGCCACACGGTCCGGTCCAGCGCGCGCTGGATCCCGGCCATCGTGGGTCCGGGCGCCAGTCCGTGCTCGAAGAAGCGCAGCTCACCGCCGGGCCGGATGACCCGGTGCAGCTCGGCGAGGGAGCGCGGCAGGTCCCGTACGGTGCACAGCACCAGGGAGGCCACGGCCGCGTCGAAGGCCTCGCTCTTGACGGGAAGGGCCTCGGCGGCGCCCGGTACGACATCCACCGGGACCTCGGCGCGCAGCGCGGCGCGGGCCGCCAGCCGGCGCAGGGTGCGCTCCGGTTCGACCGCGACCACCTCGCAGACGGCGCGCGGATAGTGGGCGAAGTTCAGCCCGTTGCCCGCGCCGATCTCGATGATTCGGCCGGAGAGGCCGCGCAGCAGCTCGCCGCGCAGCGAGGAGATCCCGCCGCGGGAGTCGGCCTGGACGCTCATCCGTGCGTAGAAGCGGGCGAACACGGGGTGGTGGACGGCGTCCCGGGGCGGGGTCCGGCGGGGGCGCGGTGACATGACGGACCTCCTGGAGCGGACGTACGCGTGTCTCCAGTCTCCCCCCGATGCGGGGCGCCACCCGCGGCGCCGCGAAGAAGTCCCGAAAACCTCGGGCCCGGCTCCGAGGACCCTCAGCCCCAGGTCCTCAGTACCCCCCCTCAGTTTCAGATTCGCAGGACCTCAGCTCCAAGCCCGCAGGAAGTCCGCCGCGGACCAGTCGCCGCCCAGGTCCGGGGCCAGCCAGCCGGGCGCCGCGGCGCGGAAGGCGGCCGGGGTCAGCGACCCCGAAGCGTGGGGGACCGCGCCCAGCAGCGGCATCTCCGACACCGCCGGGAGGTCGGCCAGATTGCAGCGGGAGGCGAGGTCGGGTGCGGTCGGCCAGCTGCCGACCACCAGGCCGAGGCCCGTCAGCCCGCGGGCCCGCAGCGCCTCGCCCGTCAGCGCGGCCGAGTTGAGGGTGCCGAGCCCGGCGGGGACCACGAGCAGCACCGGCGCCCGCAGCAGCCGGGCCGCGTCGGCGAGGGTGTTCCCGGCCTCGTCGAAGCGTACGAGCAGCCCGCCCGCCCCCTCGACGAGGACGAGGTCGTGCTCCGCGGCCAGCTTCCCGGCGGCCTCGGCCACCTCCGCGGGTCCGACCGTGGCCAGCCCCGACCGCCGGGCCGCGGTGTCCGGAGCCAGTGGCTCCGGATAGCGGGCCAGCTCCCGGGTGATCACCCCGGCGCCCGCCAGCCGCGCCACCTCGGCCGCGTCACCCGGCTCGTCCGGGCCCACCCCGGTCTGCGCCGGCTTGAGCACCGCCACGGAACGCCCGGCGGCCACCGCCGCGGCCGCGATCGCCGCGGTGACGACGGTCTTGCCGATCTCGGTGCCCGTCCCGGACACCACCACCACACCGGAAGGACCCCTGCCCGTACCGCTCACACCCGTCGACCCCGCGTCCATCGGCCCCGCACCTCTCGCACCCGTACTCATCGCACCCGTACTCATCGGACTCTTCAGCTCGGTCTTCCCGCTCAGCCTTCCCGCGCCGCCGCGCACACCGCACGGCAGATCCGCGCCACGTCACCGTCGCCCGTCACGTACGGCGGCATCGTGTAGATCAAGTCCCGGAACGGGCGCAGCCACACACCCTCGCGAACGGCCGCCCGGGTCGCCGCGGCCATGTCCACGGGGTGGTCGAGCTGCACCACGCCGATCGCGCCCAGCACCCGTACGTCCTTCACCCCGGGCAGACCGGCCGCCGGAGCCAGGCCTTCCGCCAGCCCGGCCCCGATCCGCTTGACCTCCCCCGCCCAGTCCTGGGACAGGAGCAGGTCGAGCGAGGCCAGCGCCACCGCGGCGGCCAGCGGGTTGCCCATGAAGGTCGGCCCGTGCGCCAGCACCGGCACCTCGCCCCGCGAGATGCCGTCCGCGACCCGCGGCGTGCACAGAGTCGCCGACAGCGTCAGGTAACCGCCGGTCAGCGCCTTGCCGACGCACATCACGTCCGGGGTGATCCCCGCGTGGTCGGCGGCGAAGAGGGCGCCCGTGCGCCCGAATCCGGTCGCGATCTCGTCCAGGATCAGCAGCACCCCGTACTCGTCGCACAGCTCGCGCAGCACCCGCAGGTAGCCGGGGGAGTGGAAGCGCATGCCGCCCGCGCCCTGCACCACCGGCTCCACGATCACCGCGGCCAGCTCGTCCGCGTGCTTGCTGACCAGGGAGCGCAGGTGCTCCACGTAGGCCGGGTCCACGGGCGCGTCGAAGCCGCCGGGCGGCTCCTGGGCGAAGATCTGGCGCGGCAGCATGCCCTGCCACAGCTCGTGCATCCCGCCCTCGGGGTCGCACACGGCCATCGGCTGCCAGGTGTCCCCGTGGTAGCCGCCGCGCCAGGTGAGCAGGCGGTGCTTGCCCGGGCGGCCGATCGAGGTCCAGTACTGGAGGCACATCTTGACCGCGACCTCGACGGCGACCGAGCCGGAGTCGGCCAGGAAGACGTGTTCCAGGCCCGCCGGGGAGATCTCGACCAGCTTCGCCGCGAGCCGGACGGCGGGCTCGTGGGTGAGCCCGCCGAACATGACGTGCGACATCCGGCCGAGCTGGTCGCGCACGGCCTCGTTGAGCACCGGGTGGTTGTAGCCGTGGATGGCCGACCACCAGGAGGACATGCCGTCGACCAGTTCGTCCCGTCCCTCGGCCGTCCGGCCGAGCCGCAGCCGGACGCCCGAGGCCGAGGAGACGACCAGCGGCTCCTGCCGCCCGGGCATGGGGCCGTACGGGTGCCAGACGTGCTGCCGGTCCAGCGCGAGGAGCTCGCCGGCCGGCAGCGGGTCGTGCGGGTGGTGCGGATCAGGCATTGGGGGCGAGTTCCGTTCCCGCGCCGCGCCGGCGCACGGCCACCAGGTCCGGGCGCACCTCGCCGGCCGGGGCCTGCCCGGAGGCGTCCTGCGCCGGTACGGCGGCCACCGCGTCCTCGGCGTGGCCGGAGCAGCCCCCGCACGCCGAACCGCAGCCCGCGTCCGCGCCGGCCGGAGCGGCCGAACCGCAGACGGACGCACCCGCGCCCGCGCCTTCGCCGTGCGAGCCGCAGCCGCCGGCCGCGACGTCGGAGCGGTGCGCGGGGAGGGTCGACGTACCGGCGCCCTCCACCTCGAAACCGGCGTCCGCGATCATGTCGAGGTCGGCCTGGCCGGCCTGGCCCTCGCTGGTGAGGTAGTCGCCGAGGAAGATCGAGTTGACCAGGTGCAGGGCCAGCGGCTGCATCGTGCGCAGGTGGACCTCGCGGCCGCCCGCGAGGCGGACCTCGACGTCGGGGCAGACAAAGCGCACCATCGCCAGGATGCGCAGTGCGCGCTGCGGGGTGAGGTTCCACTCCTTGGCGAGCGGGGTGCCCTCGAACGGGATCAGGAAGTTGACCGGCACCGAGTCCGGGTCCAGCTCGCGCAGCGAGTAGACGACGTCGACGAGGTCCTCGTCGCTCTCGCCCATGCCCGCGATCAGGCCCGAGCAGGCGGAGAGGCCCGCGGCGTGCGCCTTCTGCACGGTGTCCACGCGGTCCGCGTAGGTGTGGGTCTTGGTGATCGCCCCGTACGTCGCCTCGGACGTGTTGAGGTTGTGGTTGTAGGCATCGGCGCCCGCGTCGCGCAGCCGCTCCGCCTGACCGTCCGACAGCAGGCCCAGGCAGGCGCAGACCTCGACGCCCTCGTTCTGCTCCTTGATCGCGGCGATGGTCTTGCCGACCCGCTCCACGTCCCGGTCCGTCGGGCCGCGGCCGCTCGCCACCAGGCACACGCGCTTGGCGCCGCCCGCGACCCCGGCCGCGGCGGCCTCGGAGGCCTCCTCCGGCTTCAGCCAGGTGTACTTCAGGATCTCCGCCTTCGAACCCAGCCGCTGGGAACAGTAGGAGCAGTCCTCCGGGCACAGGCCCGACTTCAGGTTGACCAGGTAGTTCAGCTTGACCCGACGCCCGAACCACTGGCGGCGCACCTTGCCGGCAGCGGCCACCACGTCGAGCAGTTCGTCGTCAGAGGTCGCCAGTACGGCGAGCGCCTCTTCGCGGGTCGGCAGCTCGCGCCGCAGCCCCTTGTCCACCAGGGTGTTCAGCAGGTCCATGACGCCGATCCTGGACCACACGACCACTCCCGGCCAAGGAGAGATCGCACAACATGGCCGGATCGGAGTGTGTGTATCGCCACACCTGGCGCCGGAGTCGGGGCGGCTAGGGTCGGGCAGGTCTGTGGACTGCCGACAAAAGAGGACCCGCCGATGCCCCAGCACCTTCCCGACCCCGCCGAGGTCTTCGCCTGGACCGACGACGCGGAGCGGTCCCGGGAGCGCGCCGGACTGGTCCGGACGTTGCGGCCGCGGCCGGCCTCCTCGTCCCTGCTCGACCTCGCGAGCAACGACTACCTCGGCCTGACCCGCCACCCCGAGACCGTCGCGGGCGCGCGCGAGGCCGCCGAGCGCTGGGGCGCCGGGGCCACCGGGTCGCGGCTGGTCACGGGGACCACCGAACTGCACGCCGAGCTGGAACGGGAGCTGGCAGCCTTCTGCGGGTTCGAGGCCGCGCTCGTGCTGTCCTCCGGGTACGCCGCCAACCTCGCGGCCGTCACCGCGCTCAGCGACCGGGACACGCTGGTCGTCTCCGACGCCGGAAACCACGCCTCGATCGTGGATGCCTGCCGGCTCTCGCGGGCGCGGACGGAGGTGGTCCCGCACGCGGATCCGGACACGGCGGCCAAGGCGCTGGCCGGCCACGAGGGCCGGGCGCTGCTGGTCAGCGACTCGGTGTTCTCTGTGGACGGGGACGCCGCGCCGCTCGCGGGGTACGCGGCCGTCTGCCGCGCGGCCGGCGCCGCCCTGGTCGTGGACGACGCGCACGGGCTGGGGGTGCTGGGCGAGGGCGGCCGCGGCGCGCTGCACGCCGCCGGGCTCGCGGGCGCGCCCGACGTGGTGGCGACGCTGACCCTCTCGAAGTCCCTGGGCAGCCAGGGCGGGGCGGTCCTCGGCCCGGCCCGGGTGATCCGGCACTTGGTCAACACCGCCCGGACCTTCATCTTCGACACCGGGCTGGCTCCGGCCGCCGCGGGGGCGGCCCTCGCGAGCCTGCGCCTGCTCCAGCGCGAACCGGAGCGGGCGGCGCGGGCCCGCGAGGTGGCCGACCGGTTGTACGGGCGGCTCACCGCGTCCGGCCTGACCGCGGCCCGGCCGGACGCGGCCGTGGTGTCGGTACGGGCCCCGTCGGCCGCGGCGGCACTGCGCTGGGCCGCCGACTGCCGCGAGGCGGGTCTGTTCGTGGGCTGCTTCCGGCCGCCGTCCGTGCCGGACGGGATCTCCCGGCTGCGGCTGACCGCCCGGGGGGACCTCACGGGGGAGGAGATCACCCGGGCCGTGGACACGATCCTGGCGACCGCGCCGGCCGGAGCCGCGGACCGGTAGGACCGGCGTTACCGGGCGAGGTCCGCCCGTACCAGCGTGAGGAAACCGTCCCAGGCCGGCCCGGTGAAGAGCACGGCCGGGCCGTCCGCCCGCTTGGAGTCGCGGACGGCCAGCAGGCCGCCGCTGAGGACGGCGGTTTCCACACAGTTGTTCATTCCGGTGCTGCGGCTGCTGCGCCGCCACCGCGCGCTGATCAGAAGTCCGCGGGGGGATAAGGGGGTTGCGGACACGGGGGTGCCTCCTTACGCGTCGTCAGCGAGGGCGCTGATCAGATCCGACGAGTCCTGGGGCGGGAGGGCGTGCGCCTGGATGGTGCGGAACGCGGCGCTGTACGCCTCAAGGTCTTCCTTCCGCTCCAGATAGAGGCTACTCGTCAAATGGTCGAGTACCACCACATCCAGATCGGCGATGTCCGGAAATGAGAAAATGACGAACGGTCCGGTCAGGCCGAGATGCCCCCCTACGCTGAACGGCAGTACCTGGAGCCGCACTTGCGGCAGCCGCGCCACGACCACCAGCGACCGCAGCTGCTCCGCCATCACCCCCGGACCGCCGATCTGGCGCCGCAGCACCGCCTCGTCGAGCACCGCGCTCAGCTCCAGCGGCGGATCCGTCCGCAGCACCGACTGCCGGGCGAGGCGTACGTCGACCAGCGCGTCCACCTTCGGCTCCGGCAGCCCGCCCAGCGCGGCCCGGGTCACCGCGCGGGCGTAGGCGGGGGTCTGCAGCAGGCCGGGGACCACGGACAGCTCCACCGTGCGCGCGGACCGGGCGCCCGCCTCCAGGCTGATGAAGTCCCGGTACTCCTGCGGCAGCAGGCCTCGGTAGTCGTGCCACCATTGCGGACCGCGCCCGATCTCGGGACCCGGCCCGGCCGCGGACGCCGAGAGCGCCTCCAGCAGGGCGCGCTGCTGGGCGCCCACGCCTCCGTAGGCGTCGAGCAGGAGCCGTACGTCCTCGGGCTTCACCCCGCTGCGGCCGGTCTCGATCCGGCTGATCTTCGATTGGTGCCACCCCACGATCCGGGCCGCCTCACCGCTGGTGAGTCCGGACCGGTCACGGAGCGCACGCAGTTCCTCGCCGAGCTTGCGCCGGCGCACCGCGGGACCGTGTTGCACACCCGCCTCCTTACCCCCGGCACAGCTCGCACCAGTCTGCCGTCCGAATACGGTCTTCCGTAGCAGAGTTCACCGCAACGAGGGACAGATATATGCAGATCTTGGGTGAACGGCAGCAGCACCGGGACAATGAGTGGCACTCTGGCGCTCAGCACAGATCCGGGGCATTGCGCTCCGGTGGGAAAGGGACCGCGCCATGGCAGACCACCAGGAAGCATCCGTCACCCTGCCGAGCGATCCCGCATCGGTCTCCACCGCCCGGCGCTACGTGGCGGACGTGCTGAGCGGATGGGGACTTCCCGAGGACGCCGACATCGCGGACACCATCCGGCTGATCGTCTCCGAACTGGCCACCAACGCGGTCCAGCACACCTTCGGCCAGTCGCCCACCTTCACCGTCGACGTCCGCCTGGAGCGCGAGGAACTCCTGCGGGTCGGGGTGACGGACAGTCATCCGCGCTGGCCGAAGCGGCTCCCGGCCGCCGTCCAGCAGGACAACGGCCGGGGCATGGTCATCATCCGCTGGCTCACGGCGGAATCCGGGGGGCGGCTCTCGGTCAGCCCCACCGACGACGGCGGCAAGACGGTGTGGATCGCGCTGCCCTGGACGGTCCCCGCGGCGCGCCGCGGCTGAGGACCGGTCAGTCCTGGCCGCACTCCGGGGCGTTGTGCTCCATGCAGAGTTCGCTGCCCTCAACGTACCGCCGTATACGAGCCGGTGTCCGGCTGCGCCCGGCCGCCGCATCCGGTCCCTGCTGGAAACGTGAATTAACGCCGCGGAAAAACCGGCGCCCTACCGTGACGTCCTCCCGGCAGCGGACAGCACGCCGGGCCGGGGCCCAACGGTCTGTCTTCGGCCAAGGGATGGCAAAGCGGCGGTGTGTGCTCCGGAAAGTCTTGCCCTTCATGGGGAAAGAACTGCTTGAGCCGCATATGCGCAGGTCAACAAAGTGTTGACGGCGGATAGGGTCTCGCACGGCGCGTAGTCGAAGACGTCGAGAAACCGGGTGATACGGGTGCAACTCACACCGCACGAGCAGGAAAGACTGCTGATCCACGTGGCAGCCGACGTGGCCGAGAAACGAAGGGCGCGCGGGGTGCTCCTCAACCACCCCGAAGCGATCGCCCTGATCACCACCCACATCCTCGAAGGGGCCCGCGACGGCCGCACGGTCGCCGAACTCATGGCCTCCGGGCGGACCGTGCTGGCCCGGGCGGAGGTCATGGTGGGCATTCCCGAGATGATCCACGACGTCCAGGTCGAGGCCACCTTCCCCGACGGGACCAAGCTCGTCACCGTCCACGACCCCATCGTCTGAGAGGCTTCCCCGTCATGATCCCCGGAGAGATCCGCTTCGGGGACGGGCCGGTGCGCCTCAACGAGGGCCGCGCCGTCACCCGTCTCACCGTGCTCAACGCCGCCGACCGGCCCGTGCAGGTCGGCTCCCACTACCACTTCGCCGAGGTCAACCCCGGTCTGGACTTCGACCGGCGGGCCGCCCACGGGCTCCGGCTGAACATCGCCGCCGGTACGGCCGTCCGCTTCGAGCCGGGCATCCCGGTCGCGGTGGAGCTCGTCCCGCTGGCCGGCCTGCGCGTCGTACCGGGCCTGCGCGGGGAGACCGGGGGGCCGCTCGATGGCTGAGCTGACCCGCCAGGAGTACGCCGACCTCTTCGGCCCGACCGTCGGCGACCGGATCCGGCTCGCGGACACCGACCTCTTCGTCGAGATCGAGGAGGATCTCAGCGGCGGACCCGGACGCTCCGGCGACGAAGCCGTCTTCGGCGGCGGCAAGGTGATCCGCGAGTCCATGGGCCAGGCCCGCACCACGCGCGCCGAGGGCGCGCCCGACACCGTGATCACCGGCGCGGTCGTGCTGGACCACTGGGGCATCGTGAAGGCCGACATCGGCATCCGCGACGGCCGGATCTGCGGCATCGGCAAAGCGGGCAACCCGGACACCATGGACGGGGTGCACCCGGCCCTGGTCATCGGACCGGAGACCGAGGTCATCGCGGGCAACGGGAAGATCGTCACGGCGGGCGGCATCGACACGCACGTCCACTTCATCTCGCCGACCATCATCGACGAGGCCCTCGCCTCCGGCGTCACCACGCTCGTCGGCGGCGGCACCGGCCCCGCCGAGGGGTCCAAGGCCACCACGGTCACCCCCGGCTCCTGGCACCTCGCCCGCATGTTCGCCGCGCTGGAGGACTCTCCGGTCAACATCGGGCTGCTGGGCAAGGGGACCACGATGTCCCGCGACGCGATGCGCGCCCAACTGCGGGGCGGCGCCCTCGGGTTCAAGATCCACGAGGACTGGGGGGCCACCCCCGCCGTCATCGACGCCTGCCTGAGCGTCTGCGACGAGACCGGCGCGCAGGTCGCCATCCACACCGACACCCTCAACGAGGCCGGGTTCGTCGCCGACACCCTCGCGGCCATCGGCGGCCGGACCATCCACTCGTACCACACCGAGGGAGCGGGCGGCGGGCACGCACCCGACATCATCACCGTGGTCTCCGAGCCGAACGTCCTGCCCAGCTCGACCAACCCGACCCGCCCGCACACCGTCAACACCGTCGAGGAGCACCTCGACATGCTGATGGTCTGCCACCACCTGAACCCCGCCGTGCCCGAGGACCTCGCCTTCGCCGAGTCCCGCATCCGGCCCTCGACCATCGCCGCCGAGGACGTCCTGCATGACCTCGGCGCGATCTCGATCATCTCCTCCGACGCCCAGGCCATGGGCCGGATCGGCGAGGTCGTCATGCGGACCTGGCAGACCGCGCACGTGATGAAGAAGCGCCGCGGCTTCCTGCCGGGCGACGGACCCGCCGACAACCACCGGGCCCGGCGCTACGTGGCCAAGTACACGATCAACCCGGCCGTCGCCCAGGGGCTCGCCCGCGAGATCGGCTCGGTCGAGACCGGCAAGCTCGCCGACCTCGTGCTGTGGCGGCCCGCGTTCTTCGGAGTCAAGCCCGAGGTGGTCGTCAAGGGCGGCCAGATCGCCTACGCGCAGATGGGCGACGCGAACGGCTCCATCCCCACCCCGCAGCCCGTGCTGCCCCGGCCGATGTTCGGCGCCACCGGCCGCTCGGCGGGCCACAACTCGCTCAACTTCACCTCGCAGCCCGCCCTCGACGACGGCCTGCCCGAACGCCTCGGGCTGACCAAGGCGTTCGTGGCGATCGAGAGCACCCGCAAGGTCACCAAGGAGGACATGCGCAACAACGCCGCGCGCCCGCGCGTCGAAGTGGACGCCGACACCTTCACCGTGACCATCGACGGCGAAGCCGTGGAACCCGCCCCCGCGGCGGAACTCCCCATGGCCCAGCGCTACTTCCTGTTCTGATGAGGGTCGCTGCGATGGGGGTTCCCGTCCTCGGGGTGCCCGCCGCGCCGGGCACCGGCCCCGCGCCGCACCCGGTGACCGGACCGGTCCGGTGAGCCGCGCCGCACTCCTCGTCCTCGCCGACGGGCGCTTCCCCGCCGGAGGGCACGCGCACTCCGGCGGGGCCGAGGCCGCCGTCAAGGCGGGCCGGATCCACGACGACGTGACCCTGGAGGCGTTCTGCCGGGGCCGGCTGCACACCACGGGCCTGGTCGCGGCCGCCCTGGCCGCGGCGGCCGCGCTCGGCATGGACCCGGCGGAGCTGGACGCCGCCGCCGACGCCCGTACGCCGTCCCCCGCGCTGCGGACGGCGGCGCGCCGGCTCGGCCGGCAGCTGATCCGGGCCGCCCGCGCCACCTGGCCCGCGCCCGAACTCGAAGCGCTGGCCGCCGCCTTCCCGCGAGGGGCCCACCAGCCCGTGGTGCTCGGCGTCACCGCCCGGGCCGCCGGGCTCGGGCCGCTCGACGCCGCGCACGTGGCGGCGTACGAAGCCGTCGGCGGACCGGCCACCGCGACCGTGCGGCTGCTGGGCCTGGACCCCTTCGAGGCGAGCGGAGTACTGGCCCGGCTCGCCCCGGCCCTGGACGAGGTGGCCGCCCGGGCCGCGGACGCCGCCCGCCTCGCCCTCTCGGCCGGTGCGCACGCCCTGCCCGCCGCCTCCTCGCCGCTGCTGGACATCGCCGCCCAGGCGCACGCGGCCTGGCCCGTCCGCCTCTTCGCCTCCTGACCCCGCTCAGCCCTCCCCAAGGAGCCTCCATGCACCTCGACCACGCCGGGACTTTCCCGCACCGGCACGCCCACAGCGCCGCGCCGCTGCGCGCCGACGGCTCCCGCCGCGCCCTGCGCATCGGACTCGGCGGTCCCGTCGGCTCCGGCAAGACCGCCACCGTCGCCGCGCTCTGCCGCGCGCTGCGCGCCGAGTACTCGATGGCCGTCGTCACCAACGACATCTACACGCGCGAGGACGCCGAGTTCCTGCTCCGCGAGGCAGTGCTGCCGCCCGAGCGGATCGCCGCCGTGGAGACCGGCGCCTGCCCGCACACCGCCATCCGCGACGACATCTCCGCCAACCTGGAGGCGGTGGAGGAGCTGGAGGACGCGATCGGCCCGCTGGACCTCGTGCTCGTCGAGTCCGGCGGGGACAACCTCACCGCCACCTTCTCGCGCGGGCTGGTCGACGCGCAGATCTTCGTGATCGACGTGGCGGGCGGGGACGACATCCCGCGCAAGGGCGGACCCGGCGTGACCACCGCCGACCTGCTCCTCGTCAACAAGACCGACCTGGCGCCCCACGTCGGCTCCGACCTGGACCGGATGGCCCGGGACGCCGCCGAGCAGCGCGGTGAACTCCCCGTGGTCTTCCAGTCGCTGCGCAGTGCCCAGGGGGTGGCTCCGGTCGCCGAATGGGTCCGGGGCCACGTCGCCGCCTGGGCGGCCCGGTGACCACCGCCGCCGCGGCCCCGGCAATCGCCCCGCCTGCGGGCGCCGTACCGGCCACGGGGCTGCGGGCCACCGCCCGCATCCGCGCCGTCGCCGACGGCCGCGGCGGCACCGCCCTGCCCCTGCTCCACGGTGAGGGCCCCTTCGCGCTGCGCCGCACCCGGGGGAGCGAGCCCGGCGAGGCCCGGGTCACCCTCGTCGGGGCGATGACCGCCCCCCTCGGCGGGGACCACCTGAGCATCGAGGCTGCTGCGGGCCCCGGCGCCCGCCTCGCCCTCGGCTCGGCCGCCGCCACCCTCGCCCTGCCCGGCCGGGGCGGCGCGCCCGCCCTGTACGAGACCACCCTGACCGTGGACGACGGCGCGGCGGTGCGCTGGTTGCCCGAACAGCTGGTCTCGGTCCGGGGCAGTGACCTGTGGGTGCGCACCCGCGTCGAACTCGCCGCCACCGCCCGGCTGGTGCTGCGCGAGGAGCAGGTGCTCGGGCGCACCGGCGAACCGCCGGGCCTGCTGCGCAGCCGGCTCACCGTGCACCGGGCCGGGCTGCCCCTGCTGGACCAGGAACTCGCCTGCGGCCCGGGAGCCCCGGGAGGCTGGGACGGTCCGGCCGGGCTCGCCGGGCACCGGGCCCTGGGGCAACTGCTCATCGTGGACCCCGGCTTCGCGGAGCACCCGCCGGCCGCCGCGATGCTCGGCGAGCTGGCCGCCGTCACCCCCCTCGCGGGGCCCGCCGTACTGGTCACGGCCCTGGCCGCGGACGCGCTGGCGCTGCGCGCGCTGCTGGACGAAGCGCTGCGAACGTACGCCTGGTGATTCCGGGCCCGGTTCCCCGGCCACAACTGCGGGCGACCGGCAGCGGCCTTGCCGGGACGCTGAACCCGGGACGAACCGGGACACCGCTCAGCGGTACACCTCAATCCGGATATCGGGTTGGCAAAGAACCCGACCGTGCTCTGTTGTCGCGCACAGGTCAGGCGCGAAGATCCCCCTGCACGTCGTCTGTACGTCGTCCGAAGTCGGCCGCCCACGGCGGCACCTGACGCAGGGGGAACAACCACGTGATACGCAACGCAGCGCTGGGGAGCGCTGCCACTCTGATCGCCGGCACGCTCACGGCGGGCCTCGTCATGGCCACGCCCGCCGCGGCCTCCGACAGCCGTTCCTACGGCATCCCGGAGTCGGTCGGCGTCGAGATCGCCGCCGCCCGCGCGGCCCACACCGGCATCGACTGGAAGGCCTGCCCGGCCGACTGGGGTTTCGAAGCCCCGATCCAGTGCGGCTGGGTGAAGGTCCCGCTCGACTACGCCAAGCCCTTCGGCAAGACCATCGACCTCGCGGTGGACCGGATCGGCAGCACGGGCACTCCGCAGGAGCGCCAGGGCGCCCTGATCTACAACCCCGGCGGCCCCGGCGGTTCCGGCATGCGCTTCCCGCGCCGGGTCACCACCAAGAGCCCGCTGTGGGTCAACACCTCCAAGGCGTACGACTTCGTGGGCTTCGACCCCCGCGGCGTCGGCCACTCGGCGCCGATCTCCTGCATCGACCCGCAGGAGTTCGTCAAGGCCCCCAAGGCCGACCCGGTCCCCGACTCGGTGGCCGACAAGAACGCGCAGCGCAAGCTGGCCGCCGAGTACGCGGACGGCTGCAAGGAGCGCAGCGGCGAGATGCTGCCGCACATGACCACGCCGAACACCGCGCGCGACCTCGACGTCATCCGCGCCGCCCTCGGCGAGAAGAAGCTGAACTACCTCGGCGTCTCCTACGGCACCTACCTGGGCGGGGTCTACGCGACCCTGTTCCCGACCCACGTGCGCCGCATGATCGTCGACTCCGTGGTCAACCCCGACCAGGACAACATCTGGTACGAGGCCAACCTCGGCCAGGACGTCGCCTTCCAGGGCCGCTGGAACGACTGGCAGGACTGGGTCGCCAAGAACGACGCGTCCTTCCACCTCGGTGACACCCGCGCCAAGGTCCAGGCCCAGTACGAGGCGCTGCGCGCCAAGGCGAAGGCCAACCCGATCGGCGGCGTCGTCGGTCCGGCCGAGCTGATCGGCTTCTTCCAGAGCGCTCCGTACTACGACTCCTCGTGGGTGCCGGTCGCGCAGACCTTCGCGGCCTACGTCGCCGGTGACACGCAGGCGCTGGTCGACGCGATCGCCCCGGACATGTCCGACACCAAGGGCAACGCGACGGCGGAGAACGGCAACGCCGTCTACACCGCGGTCGAGTGCGCGGACGCCAAGTGGCCCACCAGCTGGGCCAAGTGGGACCGCGACAACAGCAAGCTGCACGAGAAGTACCCCTTCCTGACCTGGTCCAACGCGTGGATGAACCTCCCCTGCGCGACCTGGAAGGCCAAGCAGTCCACCCCGATCGAGGTCGGTGCCAAGCGCGGGCTGCCGCCGGTGCTGATCGTCCAGTCGGAGCGGGACGCGGCCACGCCGTACGAGGGTGCGGTCTCGCTGCACAAGCGTCTGGCCGGCTCGCGCCTCATCACCGAGCAGAACGCGGGCTCGCACGGTGTCACCAGCCTGGTGAACCCCTGCATCAACACCCGGGTGGACACCTACCTGCTCACCGGCAAGGTCGATGCCAAGGACGTGACGTGCGGTCCGCACGCCACCCCGGTCGCCCCGGCCCCGGCCGCCGCGAAGTCCCTCGCGCAGAACGCGCCGGCGGACCTGCCGGCGCTGGAGGAGCTCCCGGCCGTCCGCTAGTGACGCCCGGCCGGCTCCGCTCGCGGTGACGGTCCGGACGGAGGAAGAAGGCTCAGCGCCCCGTGCGCCGGGCCTTCTTCCGCGTCTCCTCCGCCTCGGCCTTGACCTCGCCGGCGTACCGGTCGACGTACTCCTGACCGGACAGTCCGAGGACCGCGTACATGATCTCGTCGGTGACCGCGCGCAGGACGGCGCGCTCGTTCTCCAGCCCGGCGTAGCGGCTGAACTCCAGCGGCTCGCCGAAGCGGATCGTCACCCGGCGGATCTTCGGGACCTTCTGTCCCGGCGGCTGGATCTCGAAGGTGCCGACCATCGCGCAGGGCACGACGGGCACCCCGGCGCCGAGCGCCATCGCGGCCACCCCCACCTTGCCCTTGTACAGCCGTCCGTCGTGCGAGCGGGTGCCCTCCGGGTAGATGCCCAGCAGCTCGCCCTTGGCCAGCACCCCGAGCCCCTCCCGGATGGCGGCCTGCCCCGCCTCCTTGCCGGTGCGGTCGACCGGGATCTGGCCCGCGCTGCGGAAGAAGGCGGCGGTGAGCCGGCCCTTGAGGCCGGGCCCGGTGAAGTACTCGGCCTTGGCCAGGAAGGTGATCCGGCGGCTCAGGACGGCCGGCATCAGGAAGTGGTCCGAGAAGGACAGGTGGTTGCCCGCGACGATGGCCGCCCCCTCGGCCGGGACGTGCTCGATGCCCTCGATCCGCGGCCGGAACAGCAGCCGCAGCAGGGGTCCCAGCAGTACGTGCTTCAGCAGGTGGTAGAACATCAGGCTGCTCCCGTCGACGCCCCGGAGGTCCCCGTCGTCCTACGGGCGGGCGCGGGACGGCTGCGGACCGTACGAGAGCATGCCCCTCAGGCGCCGCGCGAAGCGGCCATCGCGGCGGTGAGCAGTCCCAGCACGACCCAGCCGAACCAGAGCCACCCATTGCTGCCGAGGGCCACCGAGTACGCCGCCACCGCCACCAGCGCGGCACAGGTCAGCACGGCCATCGCCTTCACAGAACCGGTCATGCCCCATGGTGGCGCGCCCGGGTACCCCGGCGCTACTGTCCACGCGCTTGGAGGGCCGCCAGATACGCGTTGTAGTCGGCGAGCTCCTTGTCGCCGTCCCGGTCGGCGGCGCGGTCCGAGCGCTTCGCCGTCCGCTGCTCGGAGCGGTACCACTGGTAGACCAGCGCGATCAGCACCAGGACGGACGGGATCTCGCTGAAGGCCCAGGCGATGCCGCCGCCCCACTGCTGGTCGAGCAGCGGGTCGATGCCGAGGCTCGCGGGCGGGTCGGCGTACGTCTTGATCATCGGCTCGCTCGCCATCATCAGCGCGATGCCGAAGAAGGCGTGGAAGGGCATGCCCGCGAACAGTTCCAGCATCCGCATCACGTAGCCGGGGCGCTGCGGACCCGGGTCCACGCCCATGATCGGCCAGAAGAAGACCAGGCCCACGGCGAGGAAGTGCACCATCATCGCGATGTGCCCAGTCTTCGACTCCATCAGGAAGTCGAAAATGGGGGTGAAGTACAGGGCGTAGAGGCTGGCGATGAACAGCGGGATGGTGAACACCGGGTGGGTGATCACCTTCATGTAGCGGCTGTGCAGGAACATCAGCAGCAGCTCGCGCGGACCCTTGCGGCCGCGGGCCGCGGGGGGCAGCGCGCGCAGCGTCAGCGTCACCGGCGCGCCGAGCAGCAGCAGGATCGGGCTCAGCATGCTGATGACCATGTGCTGGATCATGTGCACGCTGAACATGACCATGCCGTAGTCGTTCAGCTTGGTGCACATCACCAGCATCACGGTGAGCACGCCGAGGGTGAAGGCCACCGTCCGGCCGGGCGGCCAGGCGTCACCGCGCCGGCGCAGCCGCAGGACGCCCCAGAAGTAGAGGCCGAGTCCGAGCAGGGAGCCGATCAGGAAGAAGGCGTCGAACGAAAACTCCAGCCCGCGCCCGAGGGTGAACGGCGGCAGGTCGCCCATATCCATGCCGTCGTGCGCGAGGTGGTTCATGCGTGTACTCCCTTGACCCGTGGTGCCCCACCACAGTAGTGCCGCCCCCGGACGCCGATGCGTCCGGGGGCGGGTGTCAGAAGGGGGGAAACATCACAGAACGGTCTCCGCCTCCGCGTATCGCTCGGCCGGGACCGTCTTCAGGGTCTGGGTGGCCTCGCCGAGCGGGACCATCACGATGTCCGTGCCGCGCAGGGCGGTCAGCATGCCGAATTCGCCGCGGTGGGCGGCCTCCACGGCATGCCATCCGAAGCGGGTGGCGAGCACCCGGTCGTACGCGGTGGGCGTACCGCCGCGCTGGACGTGGCCCAGGATCACCGGACGGGCCTCCTTGCCGAGGCGGTCCTCCAGCTCGACGGCGAGCCGGTTGCCGATCCCGGCGAACCGCTCGTGGCCGTAGATGTCCTTGCCGCCCTGCTCGAAGGACATCGAGGAGCCCGCCGCGGGCTTGGCGCCCTCGGCGACCACGACGATCGCGAACCGCTTGCCCGCCGAGAAGCGCTCGCCGACGATCGCCGTCAGCTCCTCGATGTCGAAGGGGCGCTCCGGCACGACGATCGCGTGGGCGCCCGCGGCCATGCCCGAGTGCAGGGCGATCCAGCCGGTGTGCCGGCCCATGACCTCGACCACCATCACGCGCTGGTGCGACTCAGCGGTGGTCTTCAGCCGGTCGAGGGCCTCGGTGGCCACGCCCACCGCGGTGTCGAACCCGAAGGTGACGTCGGTGGAGGCGATGTCGTTGTCGATGGTCTTCGGTACGCCGACGATCGGCAGCCCGGCCTCCGACAGAAGGTGCGCCGCCTTCAGGGTGCCCTCGCCGCCGATCGGGATGATCGCGTCGAGTCCGAGGTCCGCGACGTGTCCGCGGGCGGTCTCGACCCCGCCGCGCAGGTGCGCGGGCTGGACGCGGGAGGAGCCGAGGACGGTGCCGCCGCGGGCCAGGATGCCGCTGACGGCGTCCAGGTCCAGCTTGCGGTAGTCGCCTTCCAGAAGGCCCTTCCAGCCGTCCAGGAAACCGATCACCTCGTCGCCGTGGTCGACGACGGCGCGGTGCACGACGGAGCGGATGACGGCATTCAGGCCGGGGCAGTCGCCTCCGGAAGTGAGCACACCAATGCGCATGGCAGGAGGACCTTTGCAACGTGGGCCGACGACCGGACCACGTCGTCCGGTTGGAACTAACGGCCACCCTACAAGCGGATGACCGCAGGGCTGAACCATCCTCCACATGCTGGTCGCATCCGTCGTGCGAACGCACGTCGGCCCGGATTCCCCTGGGGGATCCGGGCCGGAACGCGCTGCGCCGCGCCGGGCGCGAGGGGCTACGCGGGCTGCGTCGCCGAGGCGATGCGCTCCGCGCGCAGCGCCTCGTACCACCGGTCGTCGGCCGGCGGCAGCGCGTTCACGTCGAGGGCCAGCTTCAGCAGCAGGTCCGCGATGAGCGGGTTGCGGGCCATGACCGGGCCGTGCATGTACGTACCGAACACGGTGTCGTTGTACGCGCCCTCCGTGCCGTCGCCCGTGCCGTTGCCGCGGCCCATGCTCACCCGCGCGAACGGGCGGGCGGTCGGACCGAGGTGGGTAACGCCCTGGTGGTTCTCGAAGCCGGTCAGCTGCGGCAGACCGAGCCGCGGGTCGATGTCGCCGAGGACGTCGCCCACGCAGCGCTCGCCCTCGCCGCGCACGGTCACCACGTCCAGCAGGCCGAGGCCCTGCTGGCGCTCGCCCAGGTCGTTGACGAACTCCTGGCCGAGGATCTGGTAGCCGGCGCAGACGGAGAAGACGATCGCCCCGTTCGAGACGGCGCGCTCCAGGCCGCCGTCGCGCAGCAGCCGGTCCGCTGCCAGCCGCTGGGGCCGGTCCTCGCCGCCGCCGATCAGATAGATGTCCCCGGAGGTCGGGATCGGCTGGTCGCTGCGCACGTCCACGCGCTGGACGTCCAGACCGCGCAGGCGCGCCCGGCGCTCCACGACCAGGGCGTTGCCCTGGTCTCCGTACGTGCTCAGCAGGTCGGGGTAGACCCACACCAGACGCAGGCTGTTGTCGCTCATGCTCTTGTCCTTTATGGGTACTAGTTGCCGACGCGGCGGCGCACGTCCTGGAAGGCGGTGTAGTTGGCGATCAGCTCGATCTGGCCGGGCGGTGCGAGCTGCACCGCTTCGTCCAGGGTCTCGCAGACGCGGAAGTCCAGGCCCGCGACCTCCAGGCGGACCGCGAGGTCGAGCTTGCGGTCGCCGATCACGAAGATCGGGTGACCGGCCAGCCGCGGGTAGTCCACGTCCCAGAGCCAGGAGGTGTCGGTGCCGTCGGCGCCGCGCGCGTTGACCGAGAGGACCACCGGGGTGGGCGGCGGGTCGATCAGGGAAAACGTTTCGAGCCAGCCCGCCGGGTTCTTCGCGAGCAGCAGGCGCAGCTCGCGGCCCTGGAAGGAGACCACGTCGTAGCGGCCGGCCACGGCCTGCACCTGGTACATGCGCTCCAGGGCGACCTGCGGGGGGACGCCGAAGACGGCGGCGACGGCCGCCGAGGTGGCGGCGTTCGCCTTGTTGGCGCGGCCGGGCAGCTGGAGGTGGATCGGCCAGGCGCTGCCGTGCGGGTCGAGGACGTGGTCGCCGCTGAGCACCCAGGTGGGGGTCGGGCGGCGGAAGCCGCACTCGCCGCAGAACCAGTCGTCGCCCGGCCGCTGCATCACGCCGCCGCAGGAGGGGCACGACCAGGCGTCGTCCTTCCACTCCTGGCCGGCCGCGACCCAGACCACGTTCTGCGAGGAAGAGGCGGACCACACGATCAGGGGGTCGTCGCAGTTCGCGACGATGACCGCCTTGGAGCCCGAGAGGCCCTCGCGCCACTTCTCCGCGAGCATGCGGGTCTCGGCGGCGCGGTCCAGCTGGTCGCGGCTGAGGTTCAGGAGCGCGATCACCTTCGGCGTCACGTCCCGGGCCACGCCGGCGAGGTACTTCTCGTCGACCTCGATGACGCCGTACTTGGCGTCGCTGCCGCCGGCCAGCGCCGAGGTGATGCCCGCGGGCATGTTGGCGCCCAGCGCGTTGGACACCACGGGGCCGCTGGCGCGCAGGGCCTCCGCGATCAGCCGGGTCGTCGTCGTCTTGCCGTTCGTTGCCGACACGAGGACGACATCGAGATGCTGTGCCAGCGCGCCGAGAAGATCGGGGTCGAGCCTGAGCGCGACCTTGCCCCCGATCACCGATCCGCTTCCGCGTCCCGCGGCCCGCGACACCGCCGCCGCGGCCTTGCCCGCCGTCACGGCCAGCTTGGCCCGCGGCGAAAGCGGCTCTGTGTTGCCTGCCATCGTCCCTTGTCCTCCTTGCGTCGGTCGGCCCCAGCCTATCCAGAACCGGTGGGAGCCCTGACCGCGGCGCCCTGCGAATCGCTCATACAGTCGCTCCGCGTACCCTTATCGCCATGCGACAGCGTCCGATCCCCGGCACTTCAGGCCTCGTCCGCACCATGAGCCTGCTGGGCGATCCGGTGCTCGGCTCCGCCTGCGCGGAGGTCACCGACTTCGGTCCCAACCTCGACCGGCTCATCGAGGACATGTTCGCCACCATGTACGCCGCCGAGGGCGTGGGCCTGGCCGCGAACCAGATCGGCGTGGGCCTGCGGGTCTTCGTCTACGACTGCCCCGACGACGAGGACGTCCGCCACGTCGGCCACGTCGTCAATCCGCGTCTCGTGCGGACCGGCGGGCCCGAGCTGATCGGCCCCGAGGGCTGCCTCTCGCTGCCCGGCCTGGAGGCCGGGACGGCCCGCTTCGACGAGGCCGCGGTCGAGGGGGTCACCTCGGACGGCGCGCCGGTCCGGATCTGCGGCACCGGGTTCTTCGCCCGCTGCCTCCAGCACGAGTGCGACCACCTCGACGGCGGGCTCTACGCGGACCGGGTGACCGGGCTGCGGCTGCGCCGCCTGCGCCGCGCGATCCGCCGGGCGCCCTGGTCGGCGTAGCGGCCCCTGCCGGGACGTCAGAAGCCCGGGCCGTCCGGGCGGTTGCCCGCGGTCGCCAGCCGGCCCCACAGCAGGTCCACCAGGTCGCTGACCAACTCCGCCCGTGTGCAGGGGCGTTCGCCGAGCCACCAGTCGCCGGCCGCGTGCATCATGCCGACGATCCCGTGGCCCCACACCCGGGCGAGGCGCTCCCCGCCGGGGCCCGGGTCCACCCGCTCCGCGATCACCTGGGCCAGCTCCTCGCCGAGGCGGCGCAGCAGCGGCGCCGAGTGCAGGCCGACGTCGAAGCCGCGCTCGGCGGTGTGCGAGTCCTCGGCCGGGTGCATCAGGAACCGGTAGACCTGCGGGCGCGCCTCGATGGCGGCGAGGTAGGTGTCCAGGGTGGCCTCGACCCGGCGGCGCCGCTCGGCGGGGGCGTCGAGCGCGGCGCGCAGCGAGTCGAGGAGCGCGTCGGTGTGCCGGACGGCGAGCGCCTGGTAGAGGCCCGCCTTGTCGCCGAAGTGCCGGTAGAGGATGGGCTTGGTGATGCCGGCCTCGGCCGCGATGGCGTTCATGGAGGCCCGGGGGCCGTCCCGCAGGACGACGCGGTCGGCCGCTTCGAGCAGCTCCCGCCGCCGGTGCTCGGACGATCCCTGCTGGCCGCCCGACGGGCCGGCCTGCCGCGTGGTCTCCATGATGTGTTTCTCTCCCCGCCCTTGCGATGTGCGTGCCGCCCGCGCAACGTAACACCCCGCACACCCGGTCGACCGAATCGGCGACGGCCGCCGGGGGTCGTCGGCGAGGGCGGTTGACAGTGGCTACTCGTCAGTAACATACTGGCCCCACGAGTGATGTTACCGGGAGTAACATCATGCGCTCGACACGCACAGCTGGAGGGGACGACATGGCGGAGTTCACCATGGACCTGAGCGACGACCAGAAGCAGGTACGGGACTGGATCCACGGCTTCGCCGCCGACGTGATCCGGCCCGCCGCCGCGGAATGGGACGAGCGCGAAGAGACTCCCTGGCCCGTCATCCAGGAGGCCGCCAAGGTCGGCATCTACTCCCTCGACTTCTACGCCCAGCAGTTCTTCGACCCGACCGGCCTCGGCATTCCGATGGCCATGGAGGAGCTGTTCTGGGGCGACGCGGGCATCGCGCTGTCGATCGTGGGCACCGGCCTCGCGGCCATCGGGGTCGTGGCGAACGGCACCGAGGAGCAGATCGGCACCTGGATCCCCCAGATGTACGGCACCCCGGACGACGTGAAGGTCGCCGCCTTCTGCTCCTCCGAGCCGGACGCGGGCTCCGACGTCGGCGCCATGCGCACCCGGGCCGTCTACGACCAGGCCAAGGACGAGTGGGTGCTGAACGGCACCAAGACCTGGGCGACCAACGGCGGCATCGCCAACGTCCACATCGTCGTCGCCGTGGTCGACCCGGAGCTGGGCACCAAGGGCCACGCGTCCTTCATCGTGCCGCCGAACACCCCGGGCCTCTCGCAGGGCCAGAAGTTCAAGAAGCACGGCATCCGCGCCTCGCACACCGCCGAGGTGGTGCTGGAGGACGTCCGGATCCCCGGCTCCTGCCTGCTCGGCGGCAAGGAGAAGCTGGACGAGCGGCTCGCGCGGGCCCGCGAGCGGGCGCGCAGCGGCGGCGGCGAGCGCGTGAAGAACGCGGCCATGGCCACCTTCGAGGCGTCCCGCCCGGCCGTCGGCGCGATGGCGGTCGGCACCGCGCGCGCCGCGTACGAGGTGGCCCTGGACTACGCGAAGACCCGCACCCAGTTCGGCCGTCCGATCATCGACAACCAGGGTGTCGCCTTCCAGCTCGCGGACATGCGCACCTCGATCGACGCGGCCCGGCTGCTGGTGTGGCGGGCGTCGTGGATGGCGGTCGCGGGCAAGCCGTTCACCTCGGCGGAGGGCTCGATGTCGAAGCTCTTCGCGAGCGAGGTCGCCAAGAAGGTCACCGCGCAGGCGGTGCAGATCCTCGGCGGGAACGGCTTCACCCGCGAGTACCCGGTGGAGCGGATGCACCGGGACAGCGCTATTTACACGATCTTCGAGGGCACGAGCGAGATCCAGCGCCTGGTGATCGCGCGCACCCTCTCGGACATGCCGATCCGCTAGCGCGTGTTTCAGAAGTCCCGCCCCGCCCGACCGCCCCTGCTGCGGGATCCGTCCCGCAGCAGGGTGTCGATCACGTGGCCGAAGAGGCGGCGGCCCGCCGCGGCCACCACCGGGTCGAAGAGCCGGGGGAAGCCCGCGAGGCGCAGCTCCTCGTGCCAGCGGACGTCCGCGCCGCCCGCCGGCAGCGGGTGCACCCCGATCTCGGCCCAGCCGCGGACGGCCCGGCCGTGCTTTTCCAGCCGGACGAGCCCGGGCGCGTCCGCCGAGGGGGGCCGCCAGAGGGTCACCTCCATCGGGTCGTCGAACGTGACCCCCGCCACACCGGTGCGGGCCGTGAAGCGGGTTCCGACGCGGGTCGGCGGCGCCGTCGTGATCACCGTCCGGGTCAGCGGAACCGGCGCACCATGGCGTTCCCAGTCCGTGAGCCTGAGCCACGCCTCCTCGGCGGGCAGTGCGGTCCTGCGCGAAATCCGGATAACGGGCATGAGCGCATCGTAATCGGGCATACACATCCTGAACTGGACCCCGAATATGGGTTCCATACGGGGGTGGTGATCGGTAATACTCCTCGCCACCGTGGATCGCGGAATCGACCGGTTGACCATCGGCCTCCCGCCCCACCCTGCGATGAGGTGCGCCATGTGCTCCCACCAGCCCCCCTGCCCGACCGCTGACAGCGCCGATCACGACGCCGCCCGCACGGTCGCCTTCCACCCCGAACAGGGCTGGAGCCTGCTGTGCAACGGCGCCGTGGTCTTCGACGACACCGGTGAACTGCTCCCCGACGGCCGCACGGTGGCGCCTCGCCGACCGGCCCTGGTCTGAGCCGAGGAGGCAGCATGCGCCAGCAGCTGATCCGCAAGCCCGTCCCGAAGCCCGCCCCCCGCGACCTCGATCTGCGGACCCCGTCCGGCCGGCCCCTGCCGTACTGACGCCCGCACGAGCCGTCGGCGCCCCCGCCCGGCCGGTGGGGGCCGTCGTCGCCCTGCCCCGCGGCCGCTGACGCCTCAGCCGGTGGACGCCGCCGCGCCGCCGCGGAAGGCGTCCTCGTAGGCCGCGTCGCCGATCGCCGCCCGCGCGCGCCGCTCGCCCTCGTCCCGCAGGGCCAGCAGCGAGGGCGAACCGCCCATCTGCGGATGGCCGACCGTGCGCCACCACGCCTGCCCGGTGCCCAGCAGCCGCGCCGCGAATTCCCCGTCGCCGAGTCCCGCCACCGCGGCCGCCAGGACGTCCAGGCCCAGCGCGATCCCGAGCCGGTCGCCCAGCAGCCGCTTGCCCGAGAGCATCGCCCGGACGTGCCGGGCCGCCTCCCCGTGGTGGCCGAGCCCGAGGGCGGCGACCGCCAGCACGTAGTCGGCGTAGGCGCGCAGCCAGCGCTCCCCGAGTTCCTCACAGGCTTCGCGCAGGCCCCGGGCCTCGTCGGCCGCCTCCTCGAAGCTGCCCCGGTCGCAGAGCGCGTACGCCGCCGACAGACGGCACAGCAGCCAGCCCGGGCCGCTGGTGCGCCCGCCGTGCCCGGCCCGGGCCCGCGGACCGGCCAGCTCCAGGGCCCGCGGCGCGTCCCCGGGCATCAGCACCGCCACCGAGAGCAGGTACGCCGCCCGCAGCTCCGGCTCCGGGTCCGCCAGCCGGGCCGCCGCCTCCACGCAGCGCGCCCCCAGCGCCCGGGCCGTGGGCATCTCCCCCTGGAGCATCGTGGTCAGCCCGAGTGCCCAGAGCGCCTGGAAGTGGGCGCTCCCGGTGCCGGGCGACGTCCGCAGCGCCCGTTCCAGGAAGCCGCGGCCCTCGTGCGTGTGACCGCAGGCGAACCAGAAGAACCACAGGGACCCGGCCATCTCCAGCGCCGTCGAGCGGTCGGTGCCCAGCAGGTGCTCCAGCGCGGTGCGCAGCTGTGCGTGCTCGGCCGTCATCCTGCGGTACCAGTCGACCTGGCCCGGGCCGAGCCAGCCCGCGTCGGCGGCCCGCGCCAGCGCCGCGTACCAGTGCGCGTGCCGGTCGGCGAGGGTGCGCACCTCGTCCAGCTCGGTGAGCCAGTCGTGCCCGTACTCGCGGATCGTGTCCAGCATCCGGTAGCGGGCCCCGCTGCCCCGCTCCTCGGTGCGCCGCACGACCGACTTCGCGACCAGCCCGTCCAGCACCCGCTCCACCCGGTCCGGCGCCAGCGGCCCGCCCGAGCACACCGCCCGGGCGGCGGTCAGGTCGAAGTCCCCGGCGAAGGCCGACAGCCGCGCCCACAGCAGCCGTTCCACCGGCGCGCACAGCTCGTGGCTCCAGCCGATCGACGTCCGCATGGTGCGGTGCCGGGGCTGGAGTGCCCCGCGGCTGTCGGAGAGGACCTCGAAGCGCGCGTCCAGGCGCTGCGCCAGCTCCTCCAGGCTCCAGGACCGCAGCCGGGCGGCGGCGATCTCCAGGGCGAGCGGCAATCCGTCCAGGCGGCGGCAGACCTCGGCGGCGACGGCGGCCCGCCGGGGGTCGGCGAAGGCGGCCGCGGCCTGCGGGGAGGCGGCCAGGGCGTACTGCCGGAAGAGGGCCAGGGCGTCGCTGCGGGGGCCGTCGGCGGGCAGCGGGCGCACCTCGACGAGCACCTCGGCGGGGGATCCCAGCGGTTCGCGGGAGGTGATCAGCACGGTGAGGCCGGGGGCGGACTGGAGGAGTTCGCCGACGAGGTGGCGGCAGGCGGCCACCAGGTGCTCGGCGGTGTCGAGGACCAGGAGCAGCTCCTTGTCCGCCATCCAGGCGCAGAGTTCCTCGTCGGGGGAGCGGGCGCGGTGGTCGGAGAAGCCCAGGGCGTGGGCAACGGTCGAGGTGAGCAGAGCGGGATCGCGCAGCGGCGACAGGTCCACCCACCAGACGCCGTCGCGGTGTCGCCCGCCCGGGCCGTGGACGGCGCGCCGGGCGAGGCGCGACTTCCCCACGCCTCCGACACCGGTGAGGGTGATCAGTCTGCGCTCGCGCAACAAGGCGTCCAGGAGCCCGAGTTCACTGTCCCGGCCGATGAAGGCGGGCGCCTCCGGCGGCAGGTTCCCCGGCCCGGGGGAAGCGTTCGGCCGGGGGTCGCCGTCCGGCGGACCGGACCGACCGCTGTTGATCGAGTACTCACCGAACACGGATGTATTGTGCGCGATCCACGTGCGCGGCAGAGCCGTTCGGTGAAGATCGTGGAAGATCACCGGTTCGCGGGGGAGCGCGCGCGGGCGCCGGCTCAGCCGAGGGGCACCCGGCGCTCCGCCGAGAAGGACCCCCAGTTGCCGTCCGGCAGCCGGGCGCGCAGTTTGACGGCCCAGACGGTACCGGCCGGTTCCGTGGCGGCGAGCCGGTACTCGGCCCGCCCGACGGGCACGGCTCCGGCGCCGAACTGGATGACGGTGGTGGGCCGTTCGTCGACGTACAGCTGGTACTCGGCGGTCGGCCGGCCGGTGTCGGGCGGGGTCCAGGACAGCACCACGGCGCCGGGTGAGGCGGTCGCGGTGAAGTCGGCGGGCGCGGTGCTCGGGCCCTTGCCGGTGGCCGTCGCGGTGGTGACGTCCACCGGCGGGCTGTCGGGCGAGGAGTTGTCGGCGCCGTCGCGGGCGCGCACGGTGAAGGTGTAGACGGTGTCCGGCTGGAGGCCGGTCAGCCGGGTGGAGGTCTCCGCGGCGCCGACCGTGTGGATCCGGACGCCGCCCTGGTAGACGTCGTAGGCCGTCACCCCCGTGTCGTCGCCGGCGGGAGCCCAGGTCAGGGCGGCCGCCCGGGCCCCGTCCGGGTGGCCGGCGGCGCTCGCGGGGGCCGTCGGCGGCCGGTGGTCCTCGGCCTTCACGGCGGGGGTGGTGACGGCCGCCGCGGCGCTGGGCGCGGACAGGTTGCCGGCCGCGTCGGCGGCGCGCACGGTGAAGGAGTACGCCGTCAGCGGGGCGAGGCCGGTGAGGTCGACCATGGTCTTCTCGGCCGGAACCGCCCGGACCAGGACGCCCTGCTGGAAGATCCGGTACTCCTTCACCCCCTGCCGCGGATCGGCGGACTGCCACATCACGTGCGCCGAAGTGGCGCTGCCCGCCTGGGCCGTGAGTCCGGCGGGCGGCTCCGGCGGGCGGGTGTCGGGGGCGGCGCAGGCGGTCGGCGCCGCGAGCGCGACGGCGGCGAGGGCGGCGGCGGCCAGCCGACGGGCGGCCGCGGCGGTGGGGGTGGCGGGGCGGCGCACGGGGCGTCCTCACGGGGTGTCGGTGCGGGACCGTCCGGGTGGGGCCGGGGGCGGGTGGGGGCCGCGAGCGGAACCGCAAAGGTCTAGACATGTATGGCACGCCCCCGGGGCCACCGGCAAGACCCCGGACGCGGCGGGCGGGATCCGCCCACCCCGCCGGTCCGCGGCGCGGCCGGCCAGCATGCCGACCACTGATCCACCGCCGTCACACACGGTCAACACCCGTACGGCGGACAGGGATTTCACCCGGAGGCACCCTCCGCTGCGCCACCATGGCGCCGCGCACAAGGAGGTGCCCCGATGGTGATGTCGCTTTCCGTGGTCGTCCTGCTCCTCGTCCTCGCGTGGATCTTCGTACGCAGCGGCGGCCTCAAGTTCTCGCACGCGCTGGTCTGCGTCCTGCTCGGCTTCTACCTGGCGAGCAGCAGCATGGCCGCGACCATCCACCACGGCTTCACGGCCACGGCGCAGGTGGTGTCCGGCCTCAGGCCCTGACCGGGCGCCGCCCGGACGACTGTTGCGCCTTCGTGAATCATCGCGCCCCGGCATGGACTCCTCGGGTGCTCCGCCCTAGCGTCTGGCCGCGGCGCGATGTCAGACGAACCGTCAACAGGACGGAAGAGGAAGGAGGCACCCGGATGCTCCGAAGAGCGCTGCACTGCGCCGTGATGCCGGCCGTGGCCGTCGCCGTGGCGATGTACGGGATCTCCCCGGCGCGGGCGGACGCGATACCCCAGGCGCCCGGCCACCGCCTGGTCAGCCAGTACGACGGCAGCCCCGCGGCCGCCGTCCCCGTGCCCGGCGGAGCCCCGCCGCAGCACCCGTTCCTCGCCCCCAACGGCCGCAGCGGTATGCACGCCGACGCGGCGGGCAGCGCCACCTACCCCTGGTCAGGCCCCCTCGGCAGGAATCCCGGGGTCGGCAGCGAGAAGATCGCCGCCCTTGGCGGCGAGTGCGCCACCGTCACCTTCGACGCGGGCGGCCGCCTGGTCACCGTCTGCGGCACCTTCTCCGGCTTCAAGGTCAAGCTGCTCGACCCCCGTTCCCTCGCCACGCTCGCGGAGTACCAGCTCCCGCAGCGTTCCTCGACCGTCGAGGCGATCACCTCGCTCGACTTCTCGAAGATCGTCAAGGACACCTCGGGCGGCGCGTACTTCTACCTGGACGACCAGGACCGGGCCGTGCTGGCCGACTCCCGCCGGCACATCCTTCGCCTCGCGCACACCCAGCGCCCCGACGGCACCTGGACCTTCTCCGTCGCCGACGACTGGGACCTCACCGGCCAGGTCCCGCACGACTGCGTCAGCTGGACCGACCTGTGGCCCAGCGGGGCCTGCGATCCGCTCACCTCGGTCATGCCCGACTGGGACGGCCGCATCTGGTGGGTCACCCGGCAGGGCCGGGTCGGCACCGTGGATCCGGCGACCGGCGCCCTGCGCTCGATCCGGCTGGACGGCGAGGAGATCCAGAACTCCTTCTCCGTCGCCGAGGACGGCGTGTCCATCGTCTCCGACCACGCGCTCTACGGCTTCCGCGCCGCGGCCGACGGCACCCCGCAGGTGCAGTGGCGCCAGACCTACGACCGCGGAACGGGAGCCAAACCCGGCTCCGTGAACCAGGGTTCGGGCACCACCCCGGACCTCTTCGGCGACGGCTACGTCGCCATCACCGACAACGCCGACGACCGGATGAACGTCCTCGTCTACCGGCGCGGCGCCGACGTCCCCGCGGACCGGCGCCTGGTGTGCAAGGTCCCGGTCTTCCGCTCCGGCGCCTCCACCACCGACAACTCCCTGATCAGCTGGGGCAACAGCCTCGTCGTCGAGAACAACTACGGCTACGAGAACCTCACCACCCTGCTGTTCGGGAAGAGCGTGGTCGGCGGCGTCAGCCGGATCGACGTCCGGGCCGACGGCAGCGGCTGCGACACGGTGTGGGAGAGCGGGATCCGCTCGCCCTCGACCGTGCCCAAGCTCTCCACGGCCAACGGGCTGCTCTACTTCTACGAGAAGGAGCCCAATGTCTGGGGGATCGACGCCTGGTACCTCAGCGCGGTCGACTTCCGCACCGGCGAGCGCCGCTGGCGCCGGCTGACCGGCACCGGGCCGCTGTACGACAACAACTGGGCGCCGATCACCCTCGGCCCCGACGGAACGGCGTACGTCGGCGTCTTCAACGGCATCGTGGCCGTACGGGACGCCGACTGAGCCTGCGGCCCCCCGGCGCTCCGGGGCGGCCCGGCGGGGCGACCCGCGCCGGGCCGCCCCGCCGGGGACCGCTACTTCTCCCGGGTCCGCCACAGCGGGTGCTCCCGCTCGGCCCACGCCCGGTCCACGGAGCCGGTGCGCATGCCGCGCCGGGACTCCGGATCGGCCAGCGCCTTGCCGACGTGCCCGGCGAGCACCACGCCCAGGGTCAGGGCCAGCCAGTCGTGGACGAAGGTGGCCGCCGTCCGCCAGCGCAGCGGCGCGAAGCCCGTCACCCACATCAGCAGCCCGGTCCCCAGCATCACCAGGACGGCGCCGGCCAGCCAGTTCGCGTACACCTTCTGCCCGGCGTTGAACTTCCCCGCGGGACGGGGGCCCAGCCGGTCCCGGCGCAGGGCGGACCGCAGCCACGTCCCGTCGTGCGGCCCGAACCGGTTCAGGCGGCGCAGGTCCCCGCGGAAGGTCCGCGAGGCCAGGCCCAGCAGGAACGGCGCCGGGAGCAGCAGCCCGGACCACTCGTGCACGGTGACGACGAGGTGGCGGCGCCCGACCAGTTCGGCGAGCGGCGAGAGGTAGAGGCAGGCGGCCGAGGCCACGCACACGCCCATGAGGGCCGCCGTGGAGCGGTGCACCCAGCGCTGAGAGCGGCTGAACCGGCGCACCCGCCCGGTGGCCGCCGCCGCGGACCCGGACCGCGGGGCCGCGGGCTCGGACGGCCGGGGCGCGGGCTCAGACGGTGGGCGCATCGTCGCGTCCGTTCGACTTGCCGACCCAGGCGTCGACGTCGTAGCCCAGGCGCTCCCAGTACCCGGGTTCGACGTCCCGGGTCAGGGTGATGCCGGAAAGCCACTTCGCCGACTTGTAGAAGTACATGGGGGCCGCGTACAGCCGGACCGGACCGCCGTGGCTGTGACCGAGCGGCTGGTCCTGCATGCGCAGGGCCACCAGCACGTCATCCCGCCGGGCCTGCGGAAGGGTCAGGCTCTCGGTGTAGGTGCCGTCGAAGCAGGTGAACCGGATGGCCCGGGCCTGCGGGCCGACCCCAACCGCGTCCAGCAGCAGGCGCAGCGGCACCCCTTCGAAGGGGGTGTCGGGGACCCGCCAGCCGGTCACGCACTGGACGTCCCGCACCACCCGCGTCTGCGGCAGCCGCCCGAGGGCGTCCAGGGTGTACGTGGCCGGGCGCTCGACCAGGCCGTCGACGGTGAGCCGGTAGTCCTCGGGCCCGCGCCGGGGCACGGAGGAGGCCACCGAGTAGTAGCGGAACCCGCCGCCGTTGGGCAGCAGCGAGGTCAGCCCCGTGGGGTCCTTGTCGGCGGTGGCCCCAAGGACCGATTCGAAGCCGCGCTGCAGTACGGGAGCGGCGGCCAGCCCCACGGCGCCCAGGCCGACCATGCCCAGGACCAGGCGGCGGCCGACGGGGGCGCCCCGGCCGTCCGGATCCGGGGGCCCGTCCGGCGCGTGCCCGGGGTCCGCATGCCCGGGGTCCGGTGCGTGCTGTTCTGTGCTCACCCGTCGATTCGACCACCGTGCGCGCCCCGGCACCAGGGCCGGCGGCCCGCCGTCAGGATTCCGTCATACCTGTTGAGATACCTGGCGAGCCCGGGCGGCGGAGCCGAGGTGCGCGACGGGTGGTGTTGCGTCCCCCGATGCCAACACCACCCGCTCACGCACTCCGCTCCCCGAGCCTAGGACGGGGCGGGCTCCGGCCGCTGTGCACCGGGTGCGGCGTTCGTTGACGATCAGTGCGTACCGCCTGGACGAGGGGGTGGCGCGGCGCGGCCGGCCGGGGCCCCGGCAGGGCGCGCGGGGCCCGGCCGCGCCGCCGGGCGGGGCGGCGGGTCCGCTCGTACGATGCGATGGTGATCACCGCCGCGCCGCGCCGCAGACCGGGTTACCTCGCCGCCGCGGCCGTCTTCGCGGTCGGCATGATGGGCACCACCCTGCCGACCCCGCTCTACGGGCTGTACCGCGAGGAGATCGGCTTCTCCACCTTCATGGTGACCGTCGTCTTCGCCGTCTACGCGGTCGGTGTGCTGGCCGTCCTGCTGCTCGCGGGGAACTATTCCGATCGGGTCGGACGGCGGCCCGTCCTGCTGGCGGCGATCGTACTGTCCGTGCTCAGCGCCCTCTGCTTCCTGGCCGAGCACGGGCTGCCGCTGCTCTTCGCCGGGCGGCTGCTGTCCGGCTTCGCCGCCGGGCTGCTCAGCGGCACCGGGACCGCCGCGGTCATCGAACTCGCCCCGCCCGAGCGCCGGGCCCGGGCCGCCTTCGCCGCCACCGCCGCCAACATGGGCGGCCTGGGCTGCGGACCGCTGCTCGCGGGGCTGCTCGCCCAGTACGCGCCGTACCCGCTCGCGCTGCCCTTCCTCGTGCACCTCGCGCTGCTGGTGCCCGCCACGGCCGTCGTGCTGCTGCTGCCGGAGACGGTGGAGCGGCCCCGGCGGTGGGCCCGGCCCCGGCCGCAGGGCGTCCGCGTGCCGCCGGGCGCGCGGGCGGCGTTCGCGCTCTGCGCTCCGGCCGCGTTCGCGGGCTTCGCGCTGCTGGGTCTGTTCACGGCGGTGGCGCCCACCTTCGTCGCGCAGACGCTGGAGGTCACGAACCACGCGGTCGCGGGCGCCCTGGTCTTCTCGGTGTTCCTCGCCTCCACCCTCGGGCAGCTGGCCGGGGGCCGGCTGGACGCGGACCGCGCGCTGCCGCGCGGACGGGCGGTGCTGGTGGCCGGTCTGGCACTGGTCGCCGCCTCGCTGGCCGTGGAATCGCTGCCGCTGCTGGTCGCGGGCGGGGCCGTCGCGGGGTTCGGCCAGGGCATGGCCTTCCGGGCGGCGGTGGCGACCGTATCGGCCGCGGCCCCCGCGGAGCAGCGGGGGGCCACGATCTCCGCGCTGTTCGTCATCGCCTACTGCGGGATCTCGCTGCCGGTGGTGGGCGTGGGTGCGCTCACCCTGTGGTTGGGCCTGCGCGGCGCGGGCCTGGTCTTCACGGTCTGCGTCGCGCTCACGGCGGCGGCGGGCCGCCGCCGCGGTGACCGCCACCGGCCCGGCCTCAGCTGAAGTCGAGGCCGCCGGTCCGGGTGCGCTTGAGCTCGAAGAAATCGGAGTACCCGGCGAGCAGCCGGACCCCGTCGAAGACCCGTACGGCGTCCTCGCCGCGCGGGATGGAGGTGAGGACCGGACCGAAGAAGGCGGTGCCGTCGATGTGGATCGTCGGGGTGCCGACCTCCTCGCCGACCGGGTCCATGCCCTCGTGGTGGCTCTTGCGCAGGGCGTCGTCGTATTCGGTGCGCCCGGCGGCATCGGCCAGCTCGGCCGGCAGACCGGCTTCGGCCAGCGCCTCGCGGATCAGCTCGTCCGTGGCCGAGCGGTCCTCGTTGTGCAACCGGGTGCCGAGGGCGGTGTAGAGGTCGCGCAGGACGCTTTCGCCGTGCTCCTGGGCGGCGGCGATGCAGACCCGCACGGGACCCCAGCCGGTCTCCAGCAGCCTGCGGTAGCGCTCGGGCAGGTCTTCCTTGCCCTCGTTGAGCACCGACAGGCTCATGACACGGAACGTGAGGTCCAGGTCGCGCTGCTTCTCCACCTCCAGGATCCAGCGGGAGGTGATCCAGGCGAAGGGGCAGATGGGATCGAAGTAGAAATCGACTTTGTTGGTCACCCGTCCGAGACTAGAAGGCCGGTGTCCCGTCCAGAAGGGCCATTCTGCCGCCGGGGAAGTGGGCCAATGCGGCGCGGACGGGGGCGCCGTGACCCGGATGGCCTTCCTCCCGCGTGCTCCGGCCCCGGCCCGCGGGGTACTCCGGCGGGGCACGTTTTGACGCGGGCGGTGCACAGAAATCCACCGACAAAGTGCGCTAGATCGGGATGAATTGACCTTGGTACCAGGCAAACTTCGCCAAGAGCTTTCTCTTTCGATCAGCAACTCTCCTATAGTTGCGTCTCGTTGCCACAGGAACCCTCTCTTCCATTTCCGCCCGGTTTGAGGCTTTGATTGATGACGGCGTCGCCCTCCCCCCTTCGCCCCTCCGCGCTGGCCCTGCTGCTGACCGCAGCGGTCGCCGGTGCGCTCTGCACGGCGGCGGTGGCCGCGGCCCCGTCGACCGTCCGAACCCCCCTCGCATGGTTCTCCGTCTCGGGCGTCCTGCTGCTCGGGATCGCGGCCTTCACGGTCACCTGGACGACGCGCTCGGCCCGGCTGCTGCGCGCCCGGGCCGCCGGCCTCGCCGGTGAGGTCGCCGCCCGGGACGCCGAGATATCCCGGCTCACCGCCCAGGGGGCCCGCGACGCGGCCGCCCGCACCGCGGAGCGGCAGCGGCTCATCGCCGAGCACACCGCCGAGCTGGAACACTTCGCCCGGGCCGGGGCCGCCGAGGCCGACAGGCTGACGGCCTCTCACCTCAGCGCCCGCGAACACCTCGGCGACCAGCTGCGCCGCGCCGAGTCCGGCCGGGCCGCGGCCATGGCCGCCGCCGCCAACGCGGCCGGCCGCATGCAGGCGCTGGCCACCGGAATGCTCGCCGACCTGCGGGAGATGGAGCACCGGCACGCCGACGAGGACGTCCTCGGTGACCTGCTGCACCTCGACCACCGCACCGCGCAGGCGGGCCGCCTGGCCGACTCCATCGCGGTGCTCACCGGCGCCCGGTCGGGCCGCCGGTGGGCCAAGCCCATCGTCATGGAATCCATCCTGCGCGGCGCCATGGGCCGGATCGGCGGCTACCAGCGGGTGCGGCTGCACTCCACCAGCGACGCCGCGATCGCCGGGCACGCCGCCGAGGGCGTCATGCACGCGCTCGCCGAACTGCTCGACAACGCCGCGAACTTCTCGCCGCCGACCGCCGAGGTCCACGTGTACGTGGAGGAGGTGCCGGCCGGGATCATCATCACCGTCGAGGACAGCGGCCTCGTGATGAGCGAGGTGCAGCTGCGCCGCGCCGAACAGGCCGTCACCGCCGAGTCGCTGGACCTGGCCGGGCTCTCCGGTACCCGGCTCGGCCTCGCCGTGGTCGGCCGACTGGCGCGCAAGCACGGGCTGACCGTCTCCTTCCGGCCCTCCGCGCGCGGTGGCACCGGCGCACTGATGATGCTCCCTCAGGAGCTGATCAGCCGGGGCCCCTCCGCCAACCCCGCGGCCGAGGACGGGGCGCCCCTGCCCGTCGACGCGCTCGCCGCCGCCGACCCGGCCCGCGCCACCCCGGCCGGCCCGGAACCGGACGCCGAACCGGCGGCCGGGAACGGCGCCGGGAACGACGCCGCCGACGACGCGGGGCACAGGACCGCGCCCGCCGACGCCGAGCACGGCACCGGGCACGCAGACCACGCCGCCGTCCGCCCCGCCACCCCGCACCCCGCCACCGCGCCCACCGCCGGGGACACCGGCGGGCAGCCCGCCCTCGGCGAGAGCGGACTGCCGCAGCGCCGCCGCGGCCGCACCCTGGCCGCTGCCCACCCCGAGGGGGCCGGGGCCGCCGACCAGGCGGCCGCGCGCACCGCCGCCCCCGCGGACGCCTCCCGCTCCGCCGCCCGCTTCGGCAGCTTCCGCCAGGCCGTGCGCGGCGCCGCGGCCGCGCCGCCCACGACGCCCTCGAACCCCCCGTACCCGGAAGGCAACACGCGATGACCGGCACCACCACCGACGAGACGCTCGGCTGGCTCCTCGACGGGCTCCTGGAGCGCACCCCCGGCGCCCGCCACGCCCTCGTGCTCTCCCGGGACGGCCTCAAGCTCTGCCGCACCCCGGAGCTGTCCGTCGACCAGGCCGACCAGCTCGCGGCGATAGCCGCCGGCATCCAGAGCCTGTCGCACGGGGCCTCCATCGAGTTCGGCGACGGCAGCGGCGGCGTCCGCTCCGCCATGGCCGAGTTCTACGGCGGGATCCTCTTCATCGTCGAGGCGGGCGAAGGCGCCCACCTGGCGCTGGTCGCCGCCGAGGACGCGGACGCGGGCCTCGTCGGCCACAACATGTCGGAACTGGTCGAACAGCTCGGTGAGCACCTGATCGCCAGGCCCCGGGGATGAGCCGGAGCAGGCCGGGCCGGGACGACTCCCCGGACCGGCTCTACACCCTCACGGGCGGCCGCAGCCGCTCCGGCTCGGACGCCTTCGACCTCGTGACCCTGGTCATCGCCGAATGCGATCCGGTCGTGGGCATGCAGTCGGAACACGCGGCCATCCTTCGGATGTGCCAGTACCCGACGGCGGTCGTCGAGATCGCCGCCGACCTGGCGCTGCCGGTCTCCATCGTGCGGATCCTGCTCGCCGACCTGCTCGGCACGGGCCGGATCAGCGCCCGCCACCCGCGTTCGGCGCACTCGGCGTACAGCCTTCCCGACCCCGACATCCTGGAGCAGGTGCTCGTTGGACTCCGCAATCTCTGATCGGCCGATGGACCCGCCGATCGACCAGCCGACGGACCGGGCCGCCGTCCAGGACGGCGCCCGCGCCGACCGGCAGACCCTCAGCAGCACCGCGGACAACGGTCTCAAGATCGTCGTCGTGGGCGGGTTCGGCGTCGGCAAGACCACCATGGTCCGCTCGGTCAGCGAGATCCGTCCGCTGAACACCGAGGAGACGATGACCAAGGCGGGCGAGGGCGTCGACGACACCGGCGGCGTCGCCACCAAGACCTCCACCACCGTCGCCTTCGACTTCGGCCGCATCACCCTCGACGCCCGCAACGTGCTCTACCTGTTCGGTGCCCCCGGCCAGGAGCGGTTCTGGTTCCTGTGGGACCGGCTGTTCTCCGGCACCCTCGGGGCGGTCGTCCTCGTCGACACCCGGCGGCTCGCCGACTCCTGGTACGCCATCGACCGCCTCGAACACCACGGCACCCCCTTCGTCGTCGCCTGCAACGACTTCGGCGGTCCCACGCACACCCCGGACCAGATCCGCGCCGCGCTCGACCTGCCGCCGCACGTCCCGCTGGTGTTCTGCGACGCGCGCTCCCGCGAGTCCAGCAAGCAGGTGCTCATCTCCCTCGTGCGGCACGTCCAGCACGTCCACCACCTTCAGCACGTCCAGACGGCCGACCGGCCGACGACCCCGGAGCCCACCCCGTGACCACCCCCGAGCCCCGCCCCGTGTACCTGGGCGGCCCGCGGTTCCAGACCGACCCCACCGAGCTGTACCGGGAGATGCGCCGCGACCACGGCGCCGTCGCCCCGGTCGTCCTCGACGGCGACGTACCGGCCTGGCTGGTCCTCGGCTACCGCGAACTGCACCAGGTCACCAGCGATCCGGTGCTCTTCTCCCGCGACTCCGACCTCTGGAACCAGTGGGACCGGATCCCCGCCGACTGGCCGCTGCTCCCGATGATCGGCCGCAAGCAGCCGTCGATCCTCTACACCGTCGGCGAACGCCACCGCGAGCGGGCGGCGGTGATCACCGACGCGCTGGAGGCCATCGACCCCTTCGAACTCAAGGGCCACGCCGAGCGGTTCGCGGACGAGCTGATCGACGGCATCTGCGGCAAGGGCCGCTGCGACATCGTCGGCGAGTACGCCATGCTGCTGCCGCTGCGCGTCCTCGCCCGCATCTACGGCTTCCCGGACGAAGAGGGCCCCGGCCTCGTCACGGCCATGAACGACATGATCAACGGGCGCGAGGGCGCGCTGGCGGGCCAGCAGCACCTCGGCGGGTCCATGTACGCGCTGCTCGCCGCCAAATCGGCCGCGCCCGGCCAGGACGTCGCCTCCCGGATGCTCGGCAACCGCTCCGGCTTCACCCTGGACGAGATCGCCCAGGACCTCATGGTCATGATGGCCGCCGGGCACCAGCCCACCGCCGACTGGATCGGCAACTCGCTGCGCCTCATGCTCACCGACGACCGGTTCGCCGCCTCCCTCGCGGGCGGCCGCCACAGCGTCGGCGAAGCCATGAACGAGGTGCTGTGGGAGGACACCCCTACGCAGAACGTGGCCGGCCGCTGGACCTCCCGCGACACCAACCTCGGCGGCCGCCGGATCGCCCGCGGCGACCTCGTCCTGCTGGGGCTGGCCGCCGCCAACTCCGACCCGCACGTGCGCACCGACGCGGGCGCCCTGACCGGCGGCAACAACGCCTTCTTCTCCTTCGGGCACGGCGACCACCGCTGCCCCTTCCCCGCGCAGGAGGTCGCCGAGGTCATCGCCCGGACCGGGATCGAGGTCCTCCTCGACCGGCTCCCCGACGTGGACCTCGCCGTCCCCGCCTCCGCGCTCTCCCGCCGCCCCTCGCCCTGGCTGCGCGGCCTGTCCGAACTGCCCGTCACCTACACCCCTACGCCCGCCCTTGGAGCCACCAGATGACGTGCCCGATCGACCACTCCGGCGCCGCCGCCATCAGCCTGGACCCCTTCGTGGCCGACCTCGACGCCGAGAGCGAGGCCCTGCGCGCCGCCGGACCGCTCGTGCGCGTCGTCCTGCCGGGCGGGGTGCCCTGCTACGCCGTCACCCACCACGCCGAGGCCCGGGCGCTGCTGACCGACCCGCGGATCGTCAAGGACATCAACGCGTGGGGCGCCTGGCAGCGCGGTGAGATACCGCTGGACTGGCCGCTGATCGGGCTCGCCAACCCCGGGCGCTCGATGCTCACCGTCGACGGCGACGAGCACCGCCGGCTGCGCACCCTGGTCGCGCAGGCGCTGACCGTCCGCCGGGTGGAGAAGCTGCGGGCCGGCATCGAGGCGCTGACCGAGGGGATGCTGGACCGGCTCGCCGAGCTGCCCGCGGGGGAGAGCGTCGACCTCAAGGCACACTTCGCGTACCCGCTGCCGATGAACGTGATCAGCGAACTGATGGGCGTGGACGCCGCCGACCACCCCCGGATGAAGGAGCTGTTCGACCAGTTCTTCTCCACGCAGACCCGGCCCGAAGACGTCCCGCGGATGATGGCGGACCTCGCCGCGCTGTTCGGCCGGATCGTGGAGGCCAAGAGGCGCAGCCCCGGCGACGACCTGACGAGCGCGCTCATCGCCGCCTCCGAGAACGGCGACCACCTCACCACCGAGGAGATCACCAACACCCTCCAGCTGATGGTCGCGGCCGGTCACGAGACCACCATCAGCCTGATCGTCAACGCGGTCGTCGCCCTGGAGACCCACCCGGAGCAGCGCGCCCTCGTGCTCAAGGGCGAGGTGCCGTGGGAGAACGTCATCGAGGAGACGCTGCGCTGGTCGACCCCGACCTCGCACGTTCTCATCCGGTTCGCCACCGAGGACGTCCCGGTCGGGGACGGCGTCCTGCCGAAGGGCGAGGGGCTGATCGTCTCCTTCGGCGCCATCGGCCGCGACGAGGCGCAGCACGGCGGGACGGCGGGCGCCTTCGACGTCACCCGCACCCCGAACCGGCACATCTCCTTCGGCCACGGTCCGCACGTCTGCCCCGGGGCCGCGCTGTCCCGGCTGGAGGCGGCGGTGGCCCTTCCGGCCCTCTACGCGCGCTTCCCCGGACTGCGCCTCGCCGTGGGCCGCGAGGAGCTGCGCAACAAGCCGATCGTGACCCAGAACGACCTGTTCGACCTGCCCGTCGTCCTGGGCTGAACCGTCACCCCCGTCCGAACCGGCGCGTGGGCCCCGCACGGGGCCCACGCGGACCCGCTCAGTGCGCCCGTACGGAGATCCGCAGCCGCTCCGCCAGGAACTTCAGGGCGTCCTCGCGCGCGGCGGGCGAGCCGGCCTTCACCAGGATGTGGCCCAGGCGCTGGGACGAGGACGTGAGCGGGCCGACCACGTCGCCCACCCCCTTGCGCAGCCCGACCCGGACGACCGCCGGGTGCGCGGCGATCTCCGCCAGGCCGTCGACCGCCGTGATCGTGCCGGGGGCGCAGGTGGGGAAGTACGTCGCCGCGTAGGCCACCGGGAGCGCGGGCAGCGGACCGCCGAGCGGTTCCCCGAGCGCGAGCCGCACCACCGCCTCGTGCAGGTCGAAGCCGTACGTCAGGCCCACCGCCTCGGCGAGGAAGTCCCCGGGGGTACGGACGGCCACCTCCATCAGCACCGGACCCTCCAGCCCCACCCGGAACTCCAGGTGCACCAGCCCGGTCCGCATCCCCAGCCCCCGCAGCACCCCCGCGGTCAGCTCGTCCACCCGCGCCGCCAGCTGCGGATCCGCGAAGGCGTACCCGCAGCGGTGCGACAGCTCCACGAAGTACGGCGGGGCGGTGGTCTCCTTCTCCGTCACATTGGCGAAGAGCACCTCGCCCTCGTGGACGAGCGCCTCCCAGCTGTACTCCGGGCCGCTCACGGCCGCCTCGACCAGGATCTTCCCCTCGCCGCCCCGGCGCGCGACGATCTCCTCGGCCTGCGCGGCGCTCGTCACCAGTTCGACGCCCTCGCTGCCGCCCAGGGACAGCGGCTTGACCACCACCGGCAGCCGCTCCAGCATCCACTCCCGGGCCGCGTGCAGGTCGGGGGCCAGCAGGAACGCGGGCTGCGCCACCCCGTACGCCCCGAACCCGGTGCGTTGGAGGGCCTTGTTGCGGGAGATCACCGCGGCGTGCAGGGACGGCCCGGGCAGCCCGAGCCGCTCCTGCGCCAGCGCGCCCGCCGTCACGTTGGCCTCCGCGAAGGCGAGCACCCCGTCGGGGGCGCGGTCCGCGAGCGCCGCCGTGACCCCGGCGAACCAGGACTCGTCCAGCGAACCCGACACCGGGTAGTAGGTGACGCCCTCCTCGGCCGCACGGCCGCCCATGAGCGCCGCGTTCTCCACCGCGCGGACCCGGTGACCGAGCCGCCTCGCCGCCTCGACGTACGGGCGTCCCATCGTGCCCACCCCGACCACCAGCAGATCCTTCACGCCACTGCCCCTTCGCTCGCTGCGCGCATCCCGTCCGGTTCCCCTGCTCGTTCGCGTTCCCGTTCCTGTTCCGCGCGCTGCCGCTCCAGGGCCCGGGTCACCGGCGGTACGAGGACCGAGGCCAGGCAGAACACCACGGCCAGCGCGGCCCATCCGACCGCCCCCGTCGCGATCACCACCCCGGTCACCAGCGCCGGACCCACGATCCGCTGCCCGGAGTTGCCCAGGCTGAACACCGACAGGTAGATCCCGCGGCGGTCCTCGGGCGCGAACGCGTAACTGAGGTCCCAGCCGCCCACCGCCTGCCACATCTCGCCGAAGGTCAGCGCCACGCAGGCGAGCAGCAGCAGCGCCCCCGCGAGCAGCGGCGAGGGGCCGTGCGCCGCCGCCAGCGCCGCACAGCACGCGGCCAGCGCGAAGCCGCTGAGCCGCAGCGCCCGCGCCGCGCCGCCCGGCCGCTCCGCCCCGCGCGACACCGGTACCTGGAGCGTGATCGACAGCGCCGTGTTGACGAGGATCAGCACCGGCACGAACCCGGCGGGCACCCCCGTGGCCGTCATCGCCCACAGCGGCAGCCCCACCGACAGCAGCGTCGTGTGCAGGTTGAGCACCCCGGCCAGCCCGGCCAGCCCCAGGTACCTCCCGTCGCGGAAGCCCCGGATCGCCGTGAGCGGACCCACCTTGCGGGCGGCCGCGCTGGAACGCACCAGCCGCAGCCGGGCCAGCATCACCGCCGAGACCAGGAAGGCCGCCGCGTTGCCGAGGACGATGCCCCGGTACGCCCACGTGCTGTCGGCGGCGAGCAGCGGGGCCGCCAGCAGCGCGCCGACCGAGAAGCCGATGTTGCGCACGGTGCGGACGATCGCCATGGTCCGCGTGCGGTCCGACTCCTCGGTGGTGTCGGAGGCCACCGCCTGTGTCATCGGCTGGGTCGCGCCCTCCGCCGCCGCCAGGCAGGACGACACCACCAGGAACCCGGCGAAACCGTGCACGTACGCCAGCGCCACGAACCACAGGGCCCGCCACACCTGGAGCGCGATCAGCGTGCGCCGGGCCCCGATCCGGTCGCTGAGCGCGCCGATCGGGACGGTGGCCAGGAAGCCCACGACCCCCGACACTGCCAGTCCGGCGCCGATCTGGGTGGAGGAGAGGCCGACCGAGCGGATGAAGAACACCGTCGACCCGGCGAGGAACAGGCCGGTGCCGATCGCGTTGATCAGCGAGGTCAGGGCGAAGGTCCGGCCGGCCGCCGTGGCCGGCACGTAGTCCGTGAGCGAGATCCGCTTCATCGCGCACCGCCGCCGCTGCCGGCCGTGCGCACCGAGACCAGCGCGGCGGCGTCCTCGGCGTTGCGGGCCGCGGCCGCCGCGTCCGTCCCGGTGGCGATGACGTATCCCGCCCGCTCCCAGGAACTGGTGACGGCCCGGACCACGTCGCCGGGGGCCACCGCGACGTGCACCTCCTCCACCCCGAAGGCGCGCCGGGCGGCGTCGGCGCCGTCCACCGCCTCCACCGGGCCGACCGGCGCGATCAGGAACCGTACGGCCGCGCCGAGCACCGGCGGGCGCTGCGGTGTCGCGGCGCCGCCGTCCAGGACGCCCAGCAGCGCGGCCAGGATGTCCATCCCGTAGGCGAGGTCGATCAGCGCGGTGATCCCGCCGCCGGGCAGCCGGGCCGCGCACTCCACCAGGTGCGGGCGGCCGTCGTCGAGGATCCACTCCGAGTGCAGCACGCCCGAGCGGAACCCCGTCGCCGAGACGAGCACCGCCACAGCGCCGCGCAGCGCGTCGGCCTGCGCGTGGGGCAGCGCGGCGGGCACGGTGTGCCCGGTCTCGACGGGGTGGCCCGAGTCCTGGACCAGCTTGGCGGTGATGTTGGTGAAGCCGACGATGCCCTCGTGGACCACCGCCTCGACGCTCACCTCCGGCCCGTACAGCCGCTGTTCCACCAGGTACCGCGCCGCGTCCGGGTAACCGGCGTGCAGCGACGGCTCGTCGGCGGTCGTGGTGTGCGCCCAGGCCGCGGCGCTGTCGTCGTGCGGTCCCAGCAGGCGTACGCCGAGACTGGCCTGGCGGCCCGCGGGTTTGAGCACGCACGCCCCGCCGTACCGGGCCCGGAAGGCGCTCACGTCCTCGGGGCCGCGGGCCCGCTGCCAGGCTGGCTGGTCCAGGTCCGTACCGTCCACCGCGGCCCGCAGCCGGGCCTTGTCCCGCAGGATCCGCGCGGCCTTGGGACCCGCGCCGGGCAGCCCCCACGCCTCGGCGAGGGCCGCGGCGGCCACCACGCCGTACTCCACGACCGGGACGACCGCGCGGGCGTTCGGCGGCCGGGGGACCGCGGCGACGATCCGGTGCGGGTTGTCCTCGTCCTGGCTGGGCGCGCCGAGCAGCGCCCCCACGCAGCGGTGCGCGGCGGGCAGGCCGTCGATGCCGCGCGCGGCGATGACGGCGGGCTCCTCCACGACCAGGACGGAATTCTCGGGGAGCAGGGCGTCCAGCTTGCCGAGCATCACCGGGCTGTACCCCACCAGGACGTGGGTGAGGGCGGCCGGGCCGGACGGATCGGGCAGTGTCATGGGTGCCTCGCTGCGTGACGGAGTGCGCGGGACGGGGAGGAGCAGGAGCGGGGCGGGTGCGCGGCACTCGTGCCCGGCCTGCCCGACGACTGTGCTCTTCCGGCCACTTGACGGCATAGCCCCGTCAAGGTTCGGGTCCGCGCAGCCCTGTGACCTCCTCATCCGGACCGTGCGGGTCCGCCCCGAGAACCATTTCGGGCCGCACGGCGTCCTCCCTGGTGAGCGCGCACACCGACGACGGGTGCGGCCCGGCGGGACAGAGGAGTGAGCGGGTATGGGGATCGTCAGCTGGGTCGTCCTGGGGCTGCTGGCCGGAGGCATCGCCAAGGTCCTGCTGCCCGGTCGCGACCCCGGAGGTCTGATCGGGACCACCCTGATCGGGGTCGCCGGTGCCTTCATCGGCGGGTGGCTGTCGGCGAAGTTCCTCGACCGGCCCGTCCGGAACGAGTTCTTCGACCTGCCCACCTGGGGCGCGGCGGTGGCGGGGTCCCTGGTCCTGCTCGTCGCCTACCGGATCCTGTTCGGCAACTCGCGCGAGGCGCGCCGCTAGCGGCGCGCGCGTCCGCTCAGATCAGGCTGTGGTGGACCGCGCAGGCCACCGCGTGCGAACGGTTGCGGGCGTGCAGGCGGGACATCAGCTCGTAGATGACGTTCTTGACGGTGTGCTCCGAGCAGGACAGGGTGCGCGCGATCACGGCGTTCCCGTGGCCCTCCGCCATCAGGGCCAGCACCGAGGTCTGGCGGGCCGTCAAGTGGGGTGCCACCTCCGTGGGTTCGGGGCGCGGGGCGGGCAGCGCGGTGTGGCCGCCGAGCAGCCGGACCAGGTCCGGGTAGGGCATCTCGACGGTGTCCGGGACCGGTTCGGGGGCGGGCGCGAGGCCGGTGGCGACCTGGGCCAGCATCCGGCTCAGCCGGCCCGCTTCCAGGACCGCTTCGAGGGACCCTTCCCTGGTGGCCGGGCGGGTGGCCCCGCGGGCCGACGTGCGCGGCGGTGCGGCGACGGCGCTCACAGCATGCCCGCCCGGAGGGCGTAGGCCACCGCGTGGGCGCGGTTGCGGAGCCGGAACCGCTGGGTGATGTCGTGGACCACGGTGGTCACCGTCCGGGGTGAATAGCAGAGTCGTTTGGCTATCTCGCTGGTCTCGTGGCCGTCGGCGACCATCCGCAGGACGGACCGCTCCCGGTCGTTGAGCCCGGCCGCGTCCCAGGGGCCGGCCACCGCGTCGGCCGCCGCACCCTTGGCACCGGCGTGCTCCAGCAGCAGGTCCAGCAGGTCCGGCGGCAGCGTGCAGTCACCGCGGGAGGCGGCCCGCACGGCCCGGGCGAGGCGGACGGGATCCGCCTCCCGGCGGCGCAGCAGCCCCCGGGCCCCCGCCGCGATGGCGTGCAGGGCGTCGGCGGGCTCCAGTTCGCCCGCCACGAGCACCACGTCGGGCCGGGACGGGGTGTCCCGGATCGAGCGGAGTACGTCGAGTTCCGTACGGCCGATCCGGTCCACGGTCATGACCACGACGCGGGGTTCACCGCCCGGAGCGGCCAGGGCCACCTCGGGGCAGGCGAGCAGGGCGCTCTTGGTACCGGCTTCCAGCACCGGATCGAGTGCGACGACGTTGACAGGGACGGGTTCTCCCACCGGGTCCTCCGAAAGTCATCCGCCTGCCGGGGTGTCGGCCGGCGGAAGGGGCGCTGGTTCCCAGAGTGGGGGCGGCCCCCCGGTGGGGGCATCGGGCCCCGGCCCCCACATTTGTGAAGGCCCGGCGTCACGAGCGTCGGATCCGGTGAAGGACGCTGCCCGGACCGCCCCGGCGGGGCGTCGTGGCGGGTCGCACGGGGTGCGCGGGCCGGGGCCGGGCCCCGCGGCGGCGGGGGCCGGCCGGTGCGTACGGGGGGTGGTGGGGGCGGCCGCGCGGAATATGGGGGACGACCCCCCATGTGCCCGGCGGCGGCCTCTGCGAGTTTTCTTCTTGTGACTGACACCGCCACCGCCGCAGAAACCGAGGTCGGCGGCCTGACCCACTCCTGGTGGGCGCAGGCCCTGAACCTGCGGGAGCGGCTCGCCGCCCCGGATGCCCCCGCGTCCGCACGGCCCGCCGCCCCCCACACCCGGCCCGCTTCGTGGGCCCTGGGGGACCCCGAGGGCTTCGCGGCCCGGATGGCGAGCCTGGGCGCCACCGAGGAAGCCGGGTACGCCCTCGCGGCGGAGCGGTCCTGGCAGCTGGCCGCCCGCGCCGGGAAGCCGGAGTGGGCCGGGTACGCCGAACGGATCGTGGCCGCGGCCCCCGCCGGGCGGGAAGCGACCGCCGCCGGGCCGGCCGGTACCGAAGGCGCTGAGGGCGCCGCGGTGTTCCTGCCCGCACTGCGCCCGCTGACCGAGGCCGCCTGGGCCGAGGCGGCCGCGCGGATCGAACTGCCCGAGGCGGAACTGGCCCCGGTGCGGGCCGCCTTCACCGGCTGGCTCGGCGACCGGCTGATCCGCCAGTCCGCCCGGACCCTGGTCCGGGAACTCCACGCGGCGCGCACCGCCGGGCAGCTGTCGGGGGAGACCTCGCGGGAGCGGTTCGCCGACTTCCTCGCCGGGCTCGGCACCCGCGACGGCCTGGCCGCGCTCTTCACCGGCTACCCGGTGCTGGCCCGGATGCTGGCCCAGTCCTGCATCCACGCCACGGACGCGACGGTGGAACTGGTCGGGCGCTACACCGCCGACCGCGCCGCCCTCGTCCGCGGCCTGCTCGGCGGCGCCGAGCCGGGACCGCTGGTGCGGATCGACCTCGGCCGCGGCGACGTCCACCAGGGCAACCGCTCCGTCGCCCTGCTGCGCTTCGCCGACGGCGCCACCGTCGTCTACAAGCCCCGCCCGCTCGACCAGCACGCCCTCCTCGACCAGGCGGTCGCCTGGACCAACGGCAAGGTCGCCGGCCTCGGCCTGCGGACCCCCCGCTCGGTGCGCCGGCCCGGATACGGCTGGCTGGAATTCATCGAGCACGCCTGGTGCTCCTCGGCCACCGAGCTGGACCGGTTCTACCGCCGCCAAGGCGCGCTGCTCGCCCTGCTGTACGCGGTGGACGGCGTGGACATGCACTACGAGAACGTCATCGCCTGCCGGGACCAGCCGGTCCTGGTGGACGCCGAGACCCTGCTCCACGCGGGCCTGCCCGCCGCGGTGACCTGCGGTTCCGACCCCGCGGCGGCTGCCCTGGCCGCCTCGGTCCACCGCACCTGCCTGCTGCCGAGCCTGCTGATCGGCGAGCACGGCGCCATGGACATCTCCGCCCTCGGTGGCGGCCACGGCGGCTCTTACCCGAGCGACGGAATGAGCTGGGAAGGCGCCGGAACGGACGAGATGCGCGTACTGCGCGGTCGCGTCGAGACCCCGGCCGGGCAGAACCGGCCCGCCCCGCGGGACCCGGCCGCCGGCCACGGGGACCACCGGGCCGCGCTGCTCGAAGGCTTCCGGGCGGGCTACGACGCGATCACCGCGCACCGCGCCGAACTCCTCGGTGAGGACGGGCTGCTCGCCCGCTGGGCCACCAGCCCGGGCCGGCTGATCGCCCGCGCCACCCGGCTGTACACGACCCTCCTGGAAGAGTCGACGCACCCCGACGTGCTGCGCGACGCGCTGACCCGGGACGCGCTGTTCGCCGTCCTGTGGGCCGAATCCGAGAACGACCCGGCCCGCCGCCGGCTGATCGAGGACGAGACCGCCGACCTGTGGGCCGGTGACGTGCCCCTCTTCTTCCACCACCCCGCCGACGCCGTGGTGCGGACCTCCCGGGGCACGTGCGTCGAGGGGGTGCTGCCCGCGCCGAGCCTGCGGACGGCGCTGGACAAGATCGCCGCGATGGGCGAGGTGGACCGGCACGACCAGGAGTGGATCATCTCGGCCACGCTCGCGGTGACCGGTGCCAACCTGACCGGGGGCCGCCCCCGTTCGGCGCTGGCCGGGCACCTCGCCCCCGCCGTCGCCCCCGAGCCCTCCCGGCTGCTGACCGCAGCCTGCGGGATCGCCGACGAGATCGCGGCCCGCGCCGTACACGGCGACGGCCGGGTCAACTGGCTCGGCCTGGAGCAGGTCTCCGGCGAGCACTGGGCCGTCCTGCCGATGGGCGGCGGACTCGCCCAGGGCTACTGCGGAGTGGCCCTCTTCCTGGCCCAGCTCGGCGCGCTGACCGGCGCCGGACGCTACACCGCGCTGGCCCGGCAGGCCGCCGCCCCGCTGCCGGAGCTGCTGGCCACACTGGCCGCCGCCCCGGAGCTGAGCGCCGCCGTCGGACCGGGCGCCCTCAACGGACTCGGCGGCATCGTCTACAGCGTGGCCCGGCTGGCCGCCCTGCTGGACGACAACGACAACGACGGTGACGGGGGCGCGGAGGCCGGCCGTACCGGAGCCGGTCCGCTGCGGGCCTGTCTGCCCGCCGCGCTCACCGCCCTCGCCCTGGCCGTCGAAGCGGCCCCCGACGGCCCGGCCGACCTGGCCGACGGACTCGCCGGAGCGCTGGCCGCCACCGTCGCCGTGCACCGCCTGACCGGGATGCCCGGCGCCGCCGCCCTGGCCGGCGCCCTCGCCGACCGGCTGCGGGAGCACGCCGAGGCGGGCCTCGCCCGGCCCGCCGGGGCGGCGGCCGCGGACCCCGGCTTCGCCCAGGGGGACGCGGGCATCGGCTGGGCCCTGCTCCGCTACGCCGCCGCGGAGGCCGAGCGGGGCCCCGGGGCCACCGGCGCCGCGCGGGCCGAGGCGTACGCCCGTACCGGCGCCGCCCTGCTGCGCCCCGCACTGGACGCGGCGCTGAGCCGCCCCGCCGACCTCGGCTGGCACTCCGGACTGGCGGGCACCGCGCTCGCCGCCGCCGACGCGCTGGCCCGCGCCGGCCGGCCGGTCCCGCAGGCGGAACTGACCTGGTGCGCGGCCCTGCTGAGCGATCCCGCCGAGGGCGGCCCGTCCACGGAGGCCGCCGAGTTCGGGGACCTCAGCCTCGGCCACGGCACGCTCGGCTCCCTGGAGCTGCTCAGCGTCCTCGCCGGGCAGGGCCACGCCGGCGCCGCCACCGCCCTCACCCACCGGGCCGGTCAGGTCCTCGGCCGCCTCGAGGACCACGGCCACCGCTGCGGCACCCCCGACCACGTCCCCTCACCCGGACTCCTCACCGGACTGTCCGGCATCGGATACGCCCTGCTCAGGCTGGGCTTCCCGGAGACGGTCCCGTCCGTCCTCCTGCTCCACTGACCGCCCGCCCGCTTCGCCGCACCTCCTCACCGCAGTCCGAGACCACACTCCACTTCAGGTTCCGAGAAAGGGACTCACCACCATGCAGGAGCTCCAGGTCAACGCCACCGCCGCGGACATCACCACCGACGCCGTCGACGCCACCACCGCGGTTCCCGCCGGGGACCCCGCGGGCGGCATCACCCTGTCGGGCCGCAACACGGCGTGCGCGCGGGCGCGGGCACTGGCCGGTCTCGTGCTCACCAGCGGCCTCGTGGTCGCGCTGAGCCAGATCGACACCAGCGTCTCGGCCCCCAATGTCACCTGGTAGGACCCCTGTCCGCGCCCGGATTCCGGAGTCCGGCACGTGGGAAAGGCCGACTTTCGGTGCACTGCGGACCGTACGTATGAACTAGATTTGCGCTCATGCGTTCCCGTGCGCGGTACATCATCGGTCGTGACTCACAACTCTTGGAGATCAAGCAGGCGTTGACCGAGGCGAGGGACGGACACGGCGGGGTCGTCTTCCTGGTCGGCGAGGCGGGCATCGGCAAGTCCCGGCTCGCCGCCGAGGCCGTGGGAATGGCCTTCAACGCCGGTATGCGGGCACTGCGGGGCCGGAGCAGCACCACCGGCCCCACAGTGCCTTTCCGGCCATTGACCGAAGCGCTGATGGCGCTCTTCCGCGGCGGGCCGCCCGGCGGCCCGTCCCTGGACGACCTGCCGCTCGGGCCCTACCGGCCCGCGCTGGGCCGGATCATCCCGGACTGGAGCAGCGACGCCCAGGACAACAGCTCGATGGTGATCCTCGGCGAGGCCGTGCTGCGGCTGCTCATCGCCACCGGCCGGGACGACGGCCAGCTCCTCCTGCTGGAGGACCTGCACGACGCCGACCCCGAGACCCTCGCGGTCGTCGAGTACCTCGTGGACAACCTCGAATACACCAACGTGGTCCTCCTGGCCACGATCCGCACCGAATCCTGCGACGCCCTCGACATGGCCGAATCGGCGCGCCGCCGCGGGGTGGGAACCGTCCTCCAGCTGGCGCCGCTGACCCGGCCCGAGGTGCGCGCCGTGATCGCGGCACAGCTGGACACCGAACCGGACGGGGTGCCGGAGGCGGCCCTGGACCGGCTTTGGGACGACAGCGCGGGCAGCCCCTTCCTGGTCGAGGAACTGCTCCAGGGGATGATCGGCAGCGGCGCCCTGGTCCGCGCCGAGGACGGCTGGCGGGTCGTCGGCGACCTGCGCAGCGACGTCTCCACCGCCCTCGCCCGCGGCATCCTGCGGCGCGTCGACCGGCTGGCCCCCCAGGGCCTGACCCTGCTGTCCGCCGCCGCCGTCATCGGCCGCCGCTTCCCGCTGACCGTGCTCCAGCGGATGACCGGCATCGACGACCGCAGCCTGCTCAGCCACCTGCACGCGGGCGTGGCGGCGCAGCTCGTCGTGCACGACGAACCGGCCCCCGACTGGTACGCGTTCCGCCACTCGCTGACCGCCGAGGCGCTGCTGACCCAGCTCACGCCCACCAACCGCGCGGAGATGTCCGGGCGCGCGGCCGACGCGGTCCAGGCGCTCTACCCCGAGCTGGAGGGCGAATGGTGCCCGCTGGTCGCGGAGTTGCGTTCGCAGGCCGGTGACGACGCGGAAGCGGGACGGCTGTTCACCGTCGCCGGGCTACGGGCGCTGGGCGCCGGGGCCATCGGCTCGGCGGTCACCCTGCTCAGCCGGGCCGAACGGCTTCTCGCCGCCAGCGGGGACGCGGCGGGCCGTACCGCCGCCCTGGAGGCCCTGCTGCCCGCGCTCGCCGAAGCCGGCGACTTCGCCCAGGCCTTCGGCTTCGCCGAGAACCTGCACACCCTCGGCGGCAGCGGGCTGAGCGCCGAGCGCCTCGCCGCCCTGCACACCCGGCTCGCCAAGGTCGCCCACACCGCCGGGCGCTGGGAGGACGGCAACCGCCAGATCGCCCAGGCCAGGGCCCTGCTCGGGGAGCAGCCCGACGAATGCGGCACCGCCTCCATCGACGTCACCGCCGCCTACCTGGCCCTCGACACCCCCGGCCCGGACCGCACCCAGCAGGCCGAGAAGCTCGCCTACTCGGCGCTCCAGGCCGCTGAACGGCACGGTCTGCCCACGGTGGTCTGCCAGGCCTGGGAACTGCTCGCCACGCTCGCCCGCGAGAGGGACTTCGACGAGGCCACGGCCCTGCTGGAATCGGCCCTGCACACCGCCGAGCAGCATCAGCTCCCGCTCCAGCGGATGTACGCCCTCACCCGCATCGGCGGGAACAACTGGCTCACCGAGGGCAATACGATCCCCCTCCTCGCGGCCCGCGGCGAGGCCCAGCGGCTCGGCTCCGCCACCATCGTGTACACCATCGACGGGATCATGATCCTGGACGCGGCGCTGCGGGCCGAGTTCACCGCCGCCGCGCAGGGCGCCGAGGAGTGCCTGGCCGTCGTCCAGCGGCTGCGCCTGGCCCCGGCCACCCGCTACGTCCTGATGGCCAAGGCGACCCTCGCGGCGCACCAGGGCGACCGGGCGGACATGGAACGGGCGCTGGACGCCTTCGCCGAGTGGGACGGCAGCGGCTCCCAGGAGGAGCCGCTGACCCGGGGCCTGGCCCGCGCGTTCTGCGCGCTGCTGGAGGAGGACCGGCCGGCCGCGGTCCGCGAGCTGCACACCGTGGCCGAGCTGGAGAACACCAACCCCAGCACCTACTACCTCAGCGGGCGCTACGGCATCGGGCTGCTCCTGGACGTGCTCTCCGGCGAGGCGGGCCGCGGCCCGTACGAGGAGATCGCGGCCACCGCCCCCGGCCGGATGCGCTGGAACCGGCAGTTCGTGCACTTCGCGGGCGCCGTCCTGCTCGGCCGGGAGGGAAGACCCGACCTGGCGGCCGCGGCCGTCAACGAGGCCCTGCGCACCGCGGAGCCCTACGCCACCGCCCTCCACCTGGGCCTGCGGCTGATCGCCGAGGCGGCCCACGAGGACGGCTGGGGCGAGCCGGTGGCCTGGCTGCGCCGGGCCGAACTCCACTTCCACCAGCAGTCGGTGGCCCCCGTCGCCAACGCCTGCCGGGCCGCGCTGCGCCGGATGGGCGCCCCCGTCGCCCAGCGGCGCTCCGGCTCGGGCAACATCCCGGACGTCCTGCGCACCCAGGGGGTCACGGTCCGCGAGTACGAGGTGTTCCGGCTGCTCGCCGAGCGGCTGGGGAACAAGGACATCGCCGACCGCCTCTACATCTCGCCCCGCACGGTGGAGAAGCACATCGCCAGCCTCGGCACCAAGACCGGCCGCAGCAACCGGGCGGCGCTGTGCGAACTCTCCGCCTCCCTGCGGGGGTAGGGGCCCTGTGCCGTGCCCCTGGCCCGGCCCGCTCAGCGCATCGTGCGCACCGCCCTGGAGCTGAGCAGGCCGACCGCCGTCAGCGCGAGCAGGGCGCCCGACACCGCGAACATCGGGCCGCTGCCGCCCTGCGCCAGGGCCCCGCACAGGATCAGCGAGACGGGCGCCATGGCGTAGCCGAGGACCATGTCGATGGAGATCACCCGGCTGAGCACCGAGGGATCGATGGTGCGCTGGATCCAGCTGAGGCCGAAGACGCCCTGGAACCCGATGCCGAAGCCCATCACCAGGACGGTCACGAAGGCCGCCACCGCACTGTCCGCCAGCCCCAGCACCCCCATGCCCACCGCCAGCCACCCGGCGAGCGCGGCGATCAGCAGGCCCACCCGGGGCCGGCCGCTGAGCGAGCCGCCGACCAGGGTGCCGAGCATCGCCCCGCCCGCCAGGGCGCCGTTGAGCAGGCCCAGGGTCGCCGAGCCGCCGTGCAGGTCCACCTTGGCGAGGGTGGCGAAGCCGACCGTGAAGGTCCCGGCGTAACAGAAGGTCATCACCGTGTCGACGACCAGGATGGAGCGGATCCGCGGGTCCACCATGGCGTAGCGCAGCCCGGCCCGCATCCGGGTGAGCAGCGAGTCCCCGGCCTCCCGCGCGGCCGGCGCCGGCTCCGCCTCCCCGGGAGCCCCGGGCGCCGGGGCCGTCCGGATCCGCGAGACGCACAGCCCGCAGAGGGCGAAGCACACCCCGTCCACGAGGAAGGCGACGGGCGCGTCCGAGAGGGCGACCACCATGCCGCCGACGGCCGGGCCCAGGATGGAGGACACCTTCGTGCCGACCGCCAGCAGCGCGTTGGCCGGGGCCAGCTGCTCCTTGTCCACCACTGAGGGCAGGATCGAGGCCCGGGCCGGCTGGAAGAACGCGTCGACCGCGCCGAACGCGGCGGCGGCGCAGCACAGGAGTGCCACCGTCAGCGACCCGGTCATACCGATCAGCCCGACGCCCCCCATCAGCACCGCGCGGGCCCAGCTGGAGAGCGTCATCAGCGTCCGCGGGGACCACTTGTCGCTGAGCGAGCCGCCGACCAGGGTCAGCAGCGCCCGCGGCACCGCCTGGAAGGCCAGGACGTAGCCGAGGGTGAGGGTGGACTGCGTCAGGCTCAGCGTGATCCAGGAGAAGGCGATGTAGCTGAAGCCGTCCCCGAGCAGGGACAGCGACTGCCCCAGCCACAGCAGCCGGAAGGAGGGCAGCTTGGCGGGTGCGCGCAGCCGCGTCCCCGCATTCGTCAGCGTGGAGGCCATGATGGGACCCTTCGTCGGGCCGCCGGGGCGGCCGCGGTGCGGTGGCGGACGGCCACGCGTCAGTAGTGGACGGGCAGCGCCGTCAGGGCGCGGTTGAGCAGCGAGGGCTGCCAGCTGTGCCCGTCCGTGGCCAGGGCCAGGTCCGGGTACTCGCTCACCAGGACGCCGACCACCGCGCAGGCCACCAGCCGGGCCAGCGCCGCCCCGATGCAGAAGTGCGCGCCGTGGCCGAACCCGAGGTGCGAGGCACTGCCCCGCGCCACGTCGAAGACGTCCGGGTCGGCGAACCGCTGGGGGTCCCGGTTGGCGGCGGCGGTGACCAGGAACAGCCGGTCCCCGCCGCGCACCGGGCGGCCGTCGAGCTCGAAGTCCCGGGCGGCGCTGCGGATCGACATCTTCGAGGGGCCGTCGTAGCGCATCGCCTCCTCGACGGCGAGCGGCACCAGGGCCGGGTCCGCGCGCAGCGCCGCCAGCTGCTCCGGGTGGTGCAGCAGGGCGAGCACGGTGTTGACGATCAGGTTGCTGGTGGTCTCCCCGCCCGCGAAGGCCATCTGGGTCAGCATCCCGACGAACTCCTCCTCGCTGACCGACTTCCCGATCTGGCCGCCCGCCAGCACGCAGCTGATCAGGTCGTCCTTGGGGTCGGCCCGGCGCTCGCGGACCAGACCGGCGAGGTAGTCGTCCAGCTTCACCAGGGATTGGAGCGAGGTGCGGTACTCGCGTTCCTCCTGCGCGGCCCCGAGCACCAGGTCCCCCACCCGGGCGTTCCAGTACCAGAACGAGGGGCTGTGCGCCTGCGGGACGCCCAGCCAGCGGGCGAAGACCAGCGCCGGCAGCGGCCGGGCGATGTCGGCGAGCAGGTCGCCCGAGGTGCCCGGGACGCTGCGGCGGGCCAGCATGGCCCGGGTGGCCCGCTCCACGAACGTCCGGTAGCGGCCGATGGAGCGGGCCGAGAACTGCTCCTGGAACACCTGGCGCAGCCGTCGGTGCTGCGGAGGGTCGTTGAAGACCATCCAGCGGGACAGGACCGAGTACGCGCGCTCGGTGTCCTCCCGGGCGCCCTCGGGGACGGCGTCCATCAGGGGCCCCACCCGCTCGGCCGAGACCGCCGGGTCGCGCAGGCAGTGCATCAGCTGGCCGTGTCCGGTGACGAGCCAGGCCCGGTGCATGGCGGACCAGTACACGGGATCGTGATCGCGCAGGGAGTTGAGGTACCGGTAGGGGTCCGCGTTGACGGCGGGGTCGAGGAGGTACCGCTCGGTGAAGGCGGCCGACGGGACCGGGGCGACCCGGGGGGCCGGCGGCGCCGTACGGGCCGCCGGGTCCGGCGGGGCGGTCCGCCCGGTCATCGGGCACACCAGGGCGGAGAGGTCCGCGGGCGCGCTCGGGGCGGCGGGCGTGGTGGTGTTCGTGGTCAGGACGGTCATCGGCGTTCCTCCGACTGGATCCGGCCGAGCACAGCAGCGGTCTTGTGCATCAGCCGTTCGGACATCATGGACATGTGGTCACCCTCGGTGACGTGGACGGTCAGCCCGCCGAGCGCGATCTCGCGCCAGCGTTCGACGTAGGTGCGGAAGTCGACGTCCAGCCCGGGCATCGGTTCGCCGTCGGGCAGTTCCGCGGCCGCGCTGCCCACCAGCAGGTGGACGTGGCCGGGGTACGGGCGCAGTTCGTAGGCGGACAGGGCGGTCAGCAGCGAGTGCCAGACCTCGATCGGGGACTGCTCCACCAGGGCCGCCTCGCCGGGGCTCATACCGGCCCCCAGCAGCAGGGTGGTGAGTTCGGCCGCGGCGGCGTCCCGCTCCGGGGAAGGAGCCAGCGCCCGGACCCGGTCGCGCATCCGCAGCCCCCGCTCCATGTCGCGGCCGACCGCCGCGAGGCGCTCGCAGGCCGCGGGGTGGGGCAGGTGCGGCTCGATCAGCGTCAGCGGTGCGACGGTGTGACCGGCCTCGTGCATCTGCGTGGCCATCTCCAGGGCGATGTTGGCGCCCATGGACCAGCCCAGCAGGTCGTGCGGGCCCTCCCCGCCGTGGGCCGCGATCTCGGCGGCGTAGTTGGCCGCGATCCCGGCGATCGTGGTCGGGTCCACCCCGCCGAGCAGGCCGCGGGCCTGGAAGGCCCGGACCGGCTGACCGGGCGGCAGCGCCCGGGCGAGCGGCACGTACCAGGCGCCGCTGCCGCCGCTGGGGTGCACGCACCACAGCGGGTCGCCATCGCCTTCGCGCAGGCGGACCTCGGAGGTGACGGGCTTCGCACCGTCGGCGGCCTGCCCGGCCCCGGGGCCGGCCGCGCGCTCCGCGGCTTCCGTGGCGCGGGCGGCGAGCCGGGCGATCGTGGGCAGTTCCAGCAGGTCCCGTACGGAGACGCTCAGCCCGCGGGCGGCCGCCTGGGCGCAGACCCGGACGGTGGAGAGCGAACTGCCGCCGAGGGCGAAGAAGTCGTCGTGGACGCCGACCTGCTCGATGCCGAGGACCGTGCGCCACACCTCGGCGAGCGCGATCTCGGCCGGCGTGGCCGGTGCGACGTACTCGGTGGCGCTGCCCAGACGGTCGGCCGCGGGCAGGGGCAGGGCCTTCTTGTCCACCTTGCCGCTGCTGTTGACCGGCATCGCGTCGAGGAAGACGAACCGCGCGGGGACCATGTACGCGGGCACCTTGGCCCGCAGCGCCCGGCGGAAGGGCTCGACGACGGGCTCCACGCCCTCCTCGGGCACCACGTACGCCACCAGCGCCGGCTCCGGGAGGTCCCGCCGCAGCAGCACCACCGCCTGCTGCACCTCGGGCAGTTCGCGCAGCGCGTGCTCGACCTCGCCCAGTTCGATGCGGAACCCGCGCAGCTTCACCTGGCTGTCGCGGCGGCCCAGGACCTCCACCGCGCCGTCGGGCAGCTGGACGCCGATGTCTCCGGTGCGGCACAGCCGGGCGCCGGGGGCGCCGTACGGGTCGGGCACGAACGCGGCGGCGGTCAGGCCGGGGCGGTTCACATAGCCGCGGCCGATGGCGCGCCCGCCGAGGTAGACCTCGCCCTGCACCCCGACGGGAACGGGCTGGAGGTCCTCGTCGAGCACGTACACCTGGGTGTTGCGGATCGCCCAGCCGATCGGCGGACGCTTGCAGTCGGGCTTGAGGAGGGTGGACACCGACCACACGGCCGTCTCGGTGAGCCCGTAGACGTTGTAGAACCGTCGTCCGCGCGCCCACTTCTGAGGCAGTTCCGCCGGGCAGGCCTCGCCGCACACCTGGAGGATCCGCAGCGCGGGGAAGCGGTCCTCACCCAGGGCCGCCAAGGCGCTCGGGGCCAGCATCGCGACGGTGATCCCGTAGTCCAGAAGCGTGTTCGCCAGGTCGGCCCCCGCGCGCAGCGCCTCCCGGGGCGGGGTGCACAGCTGGGCGCCGTTCGCCAGGGCCCAGGTCAGGTCCAGGATGGAGACGTCGAAGCTGAGCGAGGCGAACTGGAGCACCCGGTCCTCGGCGGTCACGGGGAACAGGTCGCGCTGCCCTTCCAGCATGTTGGTGAGGCTGCGGTGCACGATGGTGACGCCCTTGGGGTTACCCGTGGAACCGGAGGTGTAGAGGACGTACGCCGCGTTGTCCGCGGTGACGGCGAGCCCCGGCGCCGGGACCTCGACGGGCTCCGCCCAGGTCGCCGGATCGTCCACGACCAGGGTCGGGCCGTCGAAGGGCACCGTCCCCAGCAGCGAGGACTGGGTGATCAGCACCGGCATCCCGCTGTCCTCGACGATGAACTTCAGCCGGTCGGAAGGGTGCTGGGACTCCAGCGGCAGGAAGGCGCCGCCCGCCCGCAGCACACCGAGCACGGCCCGGACCATCTCCGGACCCCGGTCGAGGCAGATGCCGACGGGTACCTCGGGTCCGACCCCCAGGGCGCGCAGCCGGTCCGCCAGCTGGTGCACGGAGGCGTCGAGTTCGGCGTAGGTGACCTCCCGGTCGCCCTGCCGGACGGCCACCGCGCCGGGGGTGCGCACGGCGTGTTCGGCCACGCACTCGTGGAACATCAGCGAGGTGTTCGGCAGGTCGGGGCCGCGGCCCCACTCCTCCAGCGCCCGCATCCGCGCCTCGCCGGCCAGTGCCGGCGCCGTGACCGGGCCTTCCGGGCGCGTGGCCATCGCCTTCAGCACCCCGCACATCAGGTCGGCGAGCTGCTCGGCGGTGGCGGGCGCCAGGTAGTCCGGGTCGACGTCGAGGGTGAGGGACTCCACGCTCGCGTTGAGCATCAGCGGGAACGCGGTGCGGGCGATCTCCAGCGAGTCGTCCCAGCTGTCCCCGGACAGCCGGTGGAAGTTCACGTAGTTGAAGAGGGTGTCCGCCACGCGCGGAGCACCGGAGCCCAGTTGCGCCATCCGCGCCAACGGCACCCTGCGGTACGGGAGCATCTCCTGCTCGGCCGCGAACGCCGCCTTGAGGTACTCCAGCCAGCTGCCCCGGGGGCGGCGCACCCCGAACGGCACGGTGTTGAGGAACAGGCCGCGCATCCGGTCCGAGCCGGGGACCTCGGGCCGGCCGTTGGTGACGAGGCCCACCGAGTGGCCCTCGGCGGAGCCGTCGCGCTCGGCGAACAGGCTCATGGTGTGGTGGAACGCCGTGAGCAGGACGGTGCGGCGGGGCACCCCGGCCAGCCGGGCCAGCCGGCCGATCGGTTCGGCCAAGGACGCGTACGAGCGCCGCACCTCGTGGACGAACTGACCGCTGTCGGAGGCCTCCGTGCCGCGCCGGGTGAACAGGACCGGGCTGAGGTCGGCCAGCGCCGAGCGCCAGTACTCCAGGCCCTCCTCGTCGACGAGTGCGGCGCGCTCCAGCGCGACGTACTCGGCGTACGGGGGCGCCGGGGGCAGCTCCGGGGTCCGGCCCTGCGCCACGGCCTGCCGGTGCAGGTCGAGCAGGTCCGCGATGAGCGAGGTCAGGCTCCAGCCGTCGAGCACCACGTGGCAGTCGGTCAGCGTGAGCCGCAGCTCGTGGTCGGTGAGCCGGTGCAGGTGGATGCGGACCAGCGGCGCGGCCGCCAGGTCGAAGCGCCGGGTGAACTCGGCGTCCACGTAGGCCCGTACGGACGCCCACTGCTCCTTGTGGGAGAGCGCGCGCAGGTCGCTGTAGCCGACCGGGAGCGCGGCGGTGGCGTGCACCAGCTGGAGCGGCTCGGAGAAGGAGACCAGGTCGATGGAGGACCGCAGGATGCTGTGGCCCCGTACGACGGTGTCCACGGCCGTCTGGAAGGCGGTGAGGTCGAAGCCCTCCGGCACGGTGATCTTGAGGTCGGTGACGTTGTGGTAGGCGCCGCGGCTCGGGTCGGCCAGCATCTCGTGCAGCATGCCGCCCTGGAGCATGGTCAGCGGGTACGCGTCGTCGAGGCCCTGCGGCAGCCGGGCCGCGTCGGCCGGGTCGAGCTGGGAGAAGGGCTCGACGGGCGCGGGGCCGCTGTCCTCGGCGGCCTCGGTCGCCAGCGCGGCCAGGTCGCCCAGGGTGCGGGCCCGGAAGAGGTCCGGGACGCTGAGGCCCAGTCCCGCGGAGCGGGCCTGACCGATCACCCGCAGCGCCAGCATCGAGTCGCCGCCCAGGTCGAAGAAGTTCGCCGTGCGGCTGATCCGTTCGGCGCCCAGTACGTCCGACCAGATGCGGGCCAGCGCCTCCTCGGCCGGACCCGTCGGCGGGACGTGTCCGGCGGGCGCGCCCGTCCCCTCGACGGCCACCTCGATCAGGGCCTTGCGGTCCACCTTGCCGTTGGCGGTGATCGGCAGCTTCGGGTGCCGGACGAACAGCGCGGGCACCATGTACTCGGGCAGCGTCAGCCGCAGCCGGTCGCGCAGGTCCGGCGCGTCCAGCGGGCGGCCCTCGGTCAGCACCACGTGGGCGACCAGGCGGGCGCCGCCGTGCGCGTCGGGCCGGGCCACCACCGCGGCGTCCCGCACGCCGGGCAGGGAGCGCAGCGCGGTCTCGATCTCGCCGGGCTCGATGCGGAAGCCGCGGATCTTCACCTGGTGGTCGGCGCGCCCGGCGTAGGCGAGCTGTCCGTCGGGCAGCACCCGTACCAGGTCACCCGTGCGGTACATCCGGGCGCCACCCGCGCCGGCGCCCGGGGCGAACGGGTCCGAGGGGAAGCGCTCCGCCGTCAGTTCGGGCCGGTTGCGGTAGCCGCGGGCCACCCCGCCGCCCGCGACGTACAGCTCGCCGACCGTGCCCCGGGGCGCGAGCCGTCCGGACCGGTCGAGGACGTACCCGTGCTGGCCGGCGAGGGGGCGGCCGATCGGGGAGTAGACGGGGGAGACCGTGTCCGCCTCGGTGATCAGGCGGTAGGTGACGTGCACGGTGGTCTCGGTGATCCCGTACATGTTCACCAGCGCGGGCCGCCCGGCGGCGGGAGCGGCGAACCAGTCGCGGTAGTCCCGGGCGTCGAAGGCGTCACCGCCGAAGATCACCGTCCGCAGGGCCAGACTGGAGAACTCCTCGCCCTGCTGCGCCAGGTGGGCCCGCAGTCCCTTGAAGGCGGCCGGGGTCTGGTTGAGCACCGTCACCCGCTCGTCGCGCAGCACGGCGTGCACCGCGGCGGGGTCGCGGACCTCGTCCTCGGTCAGCACGACCACCCGCCCGCCGGAGGTCAGCGGACCCCACAGCTCCCAGACGGAGAAGTCGAAGGCGGGGGAGTGCAGCAGGGTCCAGACGTCGTCGGCGCCGAAGTCGAAGTGGTGGTCGGCCGCGCCCAGCAGCCACGCCAGGTTGGCGTGGGTGATCTCGACGCCCTTCGGCTGCCCCGTGGAACCCGAGGTGTAGATGACGTAGGCGAGCGAGTCCGGCCCCGGGGCCACGGACGCGAGGTCCACGGCGTCGGCGCCGCCCGGCTGCTCGGAGAGGTCGCGGGCGCCCGGGGCGCCGGTCTCCGTCAGCGGGATCACCCCGACCGCCAGCCCCTCCACGGCCGCACGCCCGGTGTCGTCGGTGACGACCCACTCCACCCCGGCGTCGGCGACGGTGAACTCCCGCCGCGCCCGCGGGTGCGCCGGATCCAGCGGCAGGTACGCAGCCCCCGCCCGCCACACCCCGAGCAGCGCCACGGCCAGGTCCACCGACCGGCCCAGGCACACCCCGACCAGGGACTCCGCCCCGATCCCGGCGGCCCGCAGCCGCCGGGCCAGCGCCAGGGAGGCCGCGTCCAGCTCGGCGTAGGTCAGGGAGCGGCCGCCCCCCGAGACCGCCACCGCGGCGGGCGTCCGGGCGATGTGCTCCGCCAGCCGGGCCCAGGCGAGCCGGGGCGCCGCGGCCGCGCCGTCCTCCTCGGCCGGGGCCACGGGCCGGTTCGCCGGGCCGTCGGGGCCGAGCAGCTCGGCCCGCTCCGGCGCCGTGAGCAGCTCCATCCGGCTCAGCGGGAGGGCCGGGGTGCGGGTGAAGGCCCGCAGCACCGCCACGGTGTGCTCCGCCAGCCGGGCGATCGACTCCGCTTCGAAGAGGTCGGGGCGGTAGACGAAGCGCAGGCCGAGCCGGCCCGCGTCGTCCAGGACGTCCAGCGTCAGGTCGAACTTGGCGGTGCTCAGGTCGATCGGGAAGGGGGTGCCGGTGGCGCCGCCCAGGGCGTAGTCGCCGTGCTCGGCGCCGGTGTGCGTGAACAGCACCTGGAAGAGCGGGTTGCGGGACAGGTCCCGTTCGGGACTCAGCTCGTCGACCACCCGCTCGAAGGGCAGCGTCTGGTGCGAGAGCGCCCCCAGGACCCGGTCCCGGGTCCGGGCGAGCAGCTCGTCCCCGGTCGGGTCGCCGGCCAGGTCGGCCCGGACGACCAGGGTGTTCACGAAGAACCCGACCAGCTGCTCGGTCTCCGGCCGTTCGCGGTTGGCTACGACGGTGCCGATCGCGATGTCGTCCTGTCCGCTGTGGAAGCCCAGCGCGGCCTGGAAGGCGGCCATCGTGGTCATGTAGGAGGTGGTGTCGGTCCGCCGGCCCACCTCCGCCAGCGCCGCCGTCAGCTCCTCGGGGAGGTCGACGGTGTGCACGGCCGCGGCGTAGGAGCGGGTGGCCGGGCGCGGGTGGTCCAGGGGCAGTTCGAGCGGGGTGAGACCGGCCAGGGCCGAGCGCCAGTAGGCCAGGTCGGCGCTCTCGTCGCGGCCGCGCTGCCAGATCGCGTAGTCCACGTAGGCGATCGGCGCCGGGTCGGCGGGCGGCGCGGTGCCCTCGGACCGGGCCCGGTGGAAGGCGCGCAGGTCCCGCATGAGGAGGTCGAGGGACCAGCCGTCGGCCACGATGTGGTGCAGGGCCAGGACCAGCACGTGGTCCTCGGCCGAGACGCGCACCAGCGTGGCGCGGAAGCCCGGCTCGACGGTCAGGTCGAAGGGGCGCAGCGCCACCGTCCGCACGGCGGCGGCGACGGCCGCGGCGTCCGCCCCGGCGGGCAGCTCCACCAGGTCCAGGCCGCTGCCCTCGGCGGGCCGCACCTCCTGGGCCGGGACGCCGTCCACGTCCGGGAAGACCACCCGCAGCTGCTCGTGGCGCACGACCAGGTCGCCGACGGCCGCGTCCAGCGCGAGGAGGTCGAGGGGGCCGGTGAACCGCCAGGCGGCGGGCATCAGGTACTCGGTGCCCTGCGGGTCGAGCCGGTGGAGGAAGTAGAGGCCCTGCTGGGCGGCCGACAGCGGGATGCGCTCGGGGCGGGGTGCGACGCGGGGGATGCCCGCCGCGGCGCCGGCCCGGCCGCGCAGTCTGCGCTCCAGCAACTCGCGGGCGGCGGCGGAGAGTCCGGACTGAACGGGGGCGGTTTCGACCTGGAAAGTGGTCATGGGAATACGGTCCTATCTCGTCTCAGAAGTCAGCCGTCAGGGACAGGTCGATCTCGTCATCGCTCATTCCGGCGATCTCCTCGAACAGCCGGCGCTCCACCAGTGCGGCGAGCAGCTCGACCGTCGGGTGCTCGAACAGGTCGCGGACCTGGACCGGGCAGTCGAAGGCGGCGCGGAGCCGGGAGGCCACCGCGACGGCGCGCAGGGAGTGCCCGCCGAGGGCGAAGAAGTCCTCGCACACCCCGATCGCGGGCAGGTCGAGGACCTCGGCCCAGATCTGGGCCGTCACCTCTTCGGTCGGGGTCCTCGGGGCCACGGACTCGGCCGGCGCGGGCAGTTCGGGGTCGGGCAGCGCCGCGGTGTCGGTCTTGCCCTGCACGGTCAGGGGCAGGGTGTCCAGGACCACGAAGGCGGCCGGGACCATGTAGCCGGGGAGTCGGGTACGGCACCACGCGGCCAGGCCGTCGGCGTCGAGGCCCGGTCCGGCGACGTAGCCCACGAGGGCCCGGTCGCCGCGCAGTTCGCGGACCAGGACGGCCGCGCCGCGCACGCCCTCGTGCGCTTCGAGGACGGCCTCGATCTCACCGGGTTCGATGCGGAACCCGCGGATCTTGACCTGGTGGTCGGTCCGGCCGAGGAACTCCAGCTCCCCGTCGGACCGTCGGCGCACGAGGTCCCCCGTGCGGTAGAGCCGGCCGCCCGCGGCGCCGTACGGATCGGGCACGAACCGTTCGGCGGTCAGCGCGCCGCGCCCGAGGTAGCCGCGGGCCAGTTCCGGTCCGCCGATCAGGAGTTCGCCCGGTACGCCGACCGGCACCGGCTCGTCGTGCGCGTCCACGACGTACAGCCGTCGCCCGCCCCAGGCCCGGCCGATCGGCACCCGGCCGTCGACCGGACCGGTGACCAGGTGCGAGGTGGCCGAGATGACGGACTCGGTGGGCCCGTAGGTGTTCTCGACGGGCAGGTCCGGCAGGTGGGCGAACCAGGTGGCCAGGGGCGCGGAGGGCAGGGCCTCCCCGCCGGTCACGACCAGACGCAGGCTCTTGAGGTCCCCGGCCACCGTGTCGAGGCGGGCGGCGATCTCCTCCCAGTAGCTGGGCGTGACCTCCATGACGGTGACGCCCTCCGCCCGCACCCGCTCGGCGAGTTCCTCCACCGTCCACACCTCGTCCGGGCGGATCACCACCGCGGCCCCCGTGGTGAGGGCGGGCAGGATCTGTTCGAGGGAGGCGTCGAAGGAGTGGGAGGCGAAGTTCAGCACCCGGTCCTCGGCCGTGAGGGCGAACCGCTCGCGGGCGGCCTGCACGTGCGCGGCCAGTGCGTGGTGCTCCACCCCGACCGCCTTGGGGCGGCCGGTGGAGCCGGAGGTGAAGATGACGAAGGCCAGGGCGCGGGGATCCGGTGCGCACCGGGGGCCGTCCGGGTCGGGCCGTACGTCCTCGACCCGCAGCACCGGCCGTCCCAGGGCCGCGGCCAGGGAGGCGGTCGGGCCGTCCGTGACGACGTACCGCACCCCGGCCTGCTCCACCATGAACCGCAGCCGCTCCTCGGGCAGGTGCGGATCGAGGGGTACGTACGCCCCGCCCGCCCGCCAGATCGCGGCCATCGCCGCCACCGACCAGGTACCGCGCCGCAGGCACACCCCCACCGGGGTCTCCGGCGTCGCCCCCGCCGCGGCCAGCGCCCCGGCCAGGCCGCCGGTCAGGGCGTCCAGTTCGGCGTAGCGCACGGTCCGCTCCCCGCACACCAGGGCCACCGCGTCGGCCTCGCCCCGCACCGCGAAGGGCGGCGCCTGCGCCACCGTCGGCGCGCCGGCCCCCGCCGCGGTCAGCTCCGCGCGCTCACCGGCCGAGAGGAGTTCCAGCCGCGCCACGGGGCGGCCCGGATCGGCCACGGCCGAGGCCAGCACCCGGCCCACGTGCCCGGCGAACCTGGTCACCGTGGCGGGATCGAAGAGGTCGCTCGCGTACTCGACGTTCAGCGCGAAGCGGTCCGGATAGAGCAGGAAGGTCGCCGTCAGGTCGAACTTCGCCGAGCGCCAGGGGAGGACGAAGTGCTCCACCTCCAGCCCCTCGACGCGCGGGCCGCCGGTCGCGCTCTCCTGGACGTCGAACATGACCTGGAAGAGCGGGTTGCGCGACGGGTCCCGCTCGGGCCGCAGCTGCTCCACCAGCCGTTCGAAGGGCACCTCCTGGTGGTCGAACGCGCCGAGGACCGACTCGCGGACCCGGCCCAGGAACTCCTCGAAGGTGGGTTCGCCCGACAGGTCCGCCCGCAGCACCACCGTGTTCACCAGCAGCCCCACCAGCCGCTCCAGCTCCACCTGGCCGCGCCCCGCCACCGGGGTGCCCACCGCCAGGTCCTGCTGCCCCGACCAGCGGGACAGCACGATCTGGGTCACCGCCAGCAGCACCATGAACCGGCTGACCCCGAACCGGCGGGTCAGCTCGCCCAGCCCGGCCGCCAGCTCCGCCGGCAGGTCCACCTCGACCGCGCCGCCCCGGCCCGACCAGCCCGCCGGACGCGGCCGGTCCGTCGCCAGCTCCAGCGCCGGCACCCCGGCGAGGTTGCCCTCCCAGTAGTCCAGCTGCCGCTCCAGCACCTCCCCGGTCAGCCGGTCGCGCTGCCACACCGCGTAGTCCCCGTACTGCACCGGCACCGGCGCCAAGGCCGTCGGCTCCCCGGCCAGCCGGGCCCGGTAGGCGGCCGACAGCTCGCCGATGATGATGTCCTTGGACCAGCCGTCGGTGGCCGCGTGGTGGAACGAGATGACCGAGACGTGGTCCTCGGGCCCCAGCTCCCACACTCCGGCCCGCAGCAGCGGCGGGCGCTCCAGGTTGAACCGGCGCGTCGCGAAGGCGAAGGCCCGCTCGCGGACCTCACCGAGCCGGACGGACTCCTCACCCGGCGGGGCCTGGTGCCACTCCAGCCGTACGCCGATCCCCTCCACCACCCGCTGCACGGGCCGCCCGTCCAGCTCGCCCAGCGCCGTGCGCAGCGCCTCGTGCCGGGAGACGACCTCGTCCAGGGCGCCCTGCCAGGCGGCCCGGTCCAGGCCGCCGCGCATCCGCCAGGAGAACCACAGCACGTACGTGTCGCCCGCGTCCGACATCCGGTCCAGGAACCACATGCGCTCCTGGGCGAAGGACTGCGGCAGCGGACCGGAGCGGTCCACCGGGACCACGGCGCTCCCACCGGCCTGCCGGGCGGCCGCCACCAGCGGCCCGAAGGCGCGGATGCTGGGGTTCTCGAACAGGGTGCGCAGCTCCACCTCGCGGCCGAGCCGCTCGGCGATCCGCGAGACGGCCATCGTGGCCAGCAGCGAGTGCCCGCCCAGGTCAAAGAATCCGTCGTCGATGCCGATCCGGTCCACGCCCAGCACCTCGGCCCAGATCCCGGCGACGACCCGTTCGGTCTCGTCGCGCGGGGCGATGAACTCGGCGCCGCCCACCGCGCGGTCCCGGTCCGGCCCGACGGCGGGCAGCGCGGCCCGGTCGAGCTTTCCGGACGCGTTCACCGGGAGCGCGTCGAGGTTCACGAAGTCGGCGGGCACCGCGTAGTGCGGCAGCCGCTCCGCGCAGAAGGCGCGCAGCACGGTCGCGGGGACCGGGCCGTCGGCGCCCACCACGTAACCCGCCAGGGTGGCACCGCCCTGCGCGTCCGAGCCGGTGGCCACCGCGGCGGCCACCACCCCCGGGCACTGGAGCAGGACGGACTCGACCTCGCCGAGTTCGATGCGGAACCCGCGGATCTTGACCTGGTCGTCGGTCCGGCCGAGGAACTCCAGCTCCCCGGTGGGCAGTCGGCGCACCAGGTCACCGGTGCGGTAGAGCCGGCCGCCGCTTCCGGCGAAGGGGTCGGGGACGAACTTCCCCGCGGTCAGGGCCGGCCGGCCGAGATAGCCGCGGGCCAGTTCCGGGCCGCCGATCAGCAGCTCGCCCGGGACGCCCTCGGGGACCAGCTCGTCCCGCTCGTCCACGACGTACGCACGGCGCCCGCCGAGCGGCGTTCCGATCGGCACCCGGGAAGCGGCGGCGCCCTCGGCGGCCGGGACCGAGGCCGGGATGTCGTGGACGGTCGCGGTCACCGTGGTCTCGGTCGGTCCGTAGGCGTTGACCACCCGCACCCCGGGGACCCGGGCCTGCCAGGCGGCCAGCGCTCCCGCCGGGATCGACTCGCCGCCGAGGATCAGCAGGCGCAGCGGGGCCAGGGCGGCGGCGCAGCCGTCGGTCAGGGAGAAGGCCAGTTCGGCCCAGTAGGTCGGCGGCAGGTTCAGCACCGTGATCCCGTACCGCTCCACGAGGCCGGCCACCCGGTCGGGCAGCCACTGCTCGTCGGGGCGGACGACCAGGCTCGCCCCGCAGCCCAGCGCCGTCAGCAGCTGGTCGAGGGAGGCGTCGAAGGAGAAGGAGGAGAAGGCGAGCACCCGGTCGGCCGCGGTGATCCCGAACTCGGCCCGGGCGGACGCCGCGTGGGCGGCCATCGCGCCGTGCTCCACGCCGACCGCCTTGGGGCGGCCGGTGGAACCCGAGGTGAAGATGACGTAGGCGAGCTCCCGCGGATCGGGGGTGTGCCGCGGCGCACCCGCCGCCGCGCGGGAGCCGGGCCGCACGCTCTCCACGGCCAGCACGGGAGCGCCGAGCGCCTCCGCCGTCCCGCGCGTCGCCGTGTCGGTCAGCACGCACCCGACCCCCGCCTCCTCGGCCATGAACCGCAGCCGCTCCGGCGGGAGTTGGCGGTCCATCGGGACGAACACGCCGCCCGCGCGCCAGATCGCGGCCATCGCCGCGACGGACGGGATCCCCCGCCGCATGCACACGCCCACCGGGGTACCGGGTTCCACCCCCGCATCGGCCAGCGCCGCCGCCAGGTCACCGGTGAGCGCGTCCAGCGCCCCGTAGGTCAGGGACTCCTCCCCGCACACCAGGGCCACGGCCTCCGGTGCGCCGGACACCGCGAAGGGCGCGGCGGGAGCGGCGGCCGCGGCCGCGTCGGCCCCCGGGCCGGCCGCCAGCGCTACCAGGCGCCGGGCCTCCCCGCCGGGCAGCGGCTCCAGCTCCCGGGCGAGCGCGGCGACCGACGCCTCCGGCGAGGCCACCACCGCGCGCAGCAGGGCGACGTACCCGGCGGCGAACCGCTCGATCGTCGCGCCGTGGAAGAGGGTGGTGGAGTACTGGAGCAGGGCCGCGATGTTCCCGTTGGCGCGCAGGCTCAGGTCGAGGAAGATGTCGAGCCCCGTGCCGCCGAGCGGCGTGGGGACGAGCGCCACGTCCAGGTCCGCCAGCCGGGCCGCCGCGGGGGCGTTGTTGAGCAGGGTGAAGGAGGCCTGGGCGAGCGGGTGCCGGGACAGGTCGCGCTCGGTGACCACCTCGCCGACCACCCGGTCGAAGGGGGCGTCGGCGTGCGAGAAGTCCTTGAGGGCCCCGGTCCGCACCCGCGCCAGCAGCTCTCCGAACGCCGGGTCCCCGGACAGGTCGGTGCGCAGCACGATGGTGTTGACGAAGGGGCCGATCAGCGCGTCCACGCCTGGCCGGCTCCGGTCGGCGAGGGTGGTGCACACGGCGATGTCGTGGCGGCCGGAGTAGCGGCCCAGCAGCGCCTGGTAGACGCCGAGCAGCAGCATGTAGCGGGTCGCGCGGTGCTCGCGGGCCACCCGGTCGACCTCGGCGACCAGCTCGGCCGGCAGCTCGAAGCGGACCACGTCCCCCGAGCCGTCCCAGAACGCGGGCCGCGGCCGGTCCGTGGGCAGCGCCAGCGGGGTCACCCCGGCCAGCCGCTCGCGCCAGTACCCGAGCAGCCGCTCCATGCGCGGGCCGCTGAGCCGCTCCGCCTCCGCGGCGGCGACGTCGGTGTATTGGAGCGCCGGCGCCTCCACGGCCTCGCCGCGGTACCCGGCGTCCAGTTCGCGCAGCAGCACGGCCCAGGACCAGCCGTCGACCGCGATGTGGTGGACCACCACGAGGAGCAGGTGCTCCTCGGGGCCGAGCCGGGTGAGGCTGGCCCGCAGCGGGTGCTCCGTGGCCAGGTCGATGGGGCGGGACAGCTCCCGTGCGAAGACCTCGGCGGCGTCGGCCGCCTCGGCCGGCTCCAGGGTGATCGCCCCGGCCGGGTCCACCCGGGGGACGGGCTCCCCGTCGACGGCGGTGAACCGGGTGCGCAGCACTTCGTGCCGTGCAACGACGCCCGTGAGGGCCCGTTCCAGGGCCGGGACGTCGAGGGCGCCTCGGATCCGCAGCGCCAGGGGGAGCAAGGAGTCCGTGGACCCTCGGGTGAGCTGGTCGAGGAACCACAGCCTGCGCTGCGCGAACGATGCCTTCACTGCGGGCCTCCAAGCGGTGTTTTCCACAACACTGCTGGTTGGAGCGGTCCGTCAGTAGGGAAGAAGACGCAGCCCCGCGCGCAGCCGCCGGGGGTAGAACGCGCAACGGCGGCCCCGCCCGGACACGTCGAGCGTGCCGGGCGCGCCGCCGTCGCGCGTCGCAGAGACCGTTGCTAGCCCTCGTCCACCGCCACGAAGCGCAGTTCGGAGGTGTAGACGGCGCCCTGGTCGTCCGTCAGCCACGCCTGCTCCGGACTGGGCAGCATCTCCGTGATCACGGCGCGTCCGTCCGGGTCGTTGCGGGCCATCCGGCGCAGCGCCTTGGCCAGGATGGTGAGGTACACCGGGCTGTCGAAGTCGACGTAGAACGGCCGGGTCTCGGTCGGCAGGACCACGAACACGAACCGCGGCAGCCCGTGCCGCTCCCGCCACTGCCGGGCCCGCACGAACCGGCGGGCCTCGTCCTTCTCGTCCGCGAAGTCGATGCCGTCCTGCGGCAGTCGCCAGGTCTCCCGGGCCACCACCAGCCGGTCGACGGTCACCCGCGGAGAGTGCTCGGCGTCGTCCGGCAGGATCTGGAACAGGTCCATCGCGAGCGTCGTCAGGACGTGCGCGAACACGTCCACGGCCGCGAACCGCGCGCCGTCCGGCAGGACGACTTCCAGGCGGCCGTCCTCCCCCCGGACGACCGTCACGTCGGCGCTGAGGACCGTACGGGGCCGGGCCGGGTCGGCGGTGAAGTCGACGAGCGCGACGTGGTAGTCCTCCGGCCGCACCAGGGCGTGCCGGGTACGGACGGACAGCCTTGAGCGGTGCTCCTTGGGCAGCAGCGGCATCAGCCGGGGACCGGGGTGGTCGCGGTCGGTGAGGGCGGTCAGCTCGGCTACGTCGGGGTGCTGGTGGACGAAGAGCGAGGAGCCCAAGGTGTTGGCCGCCAGGTGCAGTTCACCCAGTACGAGCGCGAAGTCGCCGCGCTCCACGGCGTCCGCCCCGGTCGCCGCGATCATGATGTCGGGGCTGAGGTAGCGGGCGGCCGTCCAGCCACCGGACACGCCTGTGCCGCTCGCTGCATCGCTGCCGTCGGAGTCCGCGCCGAAGTGCTCGGCCACGGGCCCCGCGACGTCGGCCAGCGACACCTGGACCCGGCGGGCTCCGGCGGGCGGCGACAGGATCGCCGCCCAGCGCGCACGGAACTCCTTCTGCAGTGCCTGCGTTTCGGTGCGCGCCGCCCCGTGCAGGATCGGCATGCAGGCGAACCAGAAAGCGGCCAGGTCCACCGGCCCCTGCGCGGCGAGGCGTTCGTACACCTCCGTCGCCCGGGCCATGACTGCGGCGGCCAGCCGGGTGGTGAGCCAGCCGGCGCTGGTGAGCAGCGGCGCCAGCGGGGCGAGGGCCTCGTGCACGACCGGGCCCAGCCGGGCGCTCGCCGAGCGCCGGCAGTCGGAGTACACCAGCGCCCGGCACGGCGCCGTACCGGCCGCCTTCTCGCGGACGGCGGCGGTCTCCGTCAGGGCGACGAACTCGCCCTCCAGCGCGGTCATCGCCTCCACCAGGGCCTCGGACCCCTCGGCCGCCGCCACGAGGTCGCGGCCCCGCTCCAGCACGTCCAGGGCGGCCAGGGCGCGTTCGCGCGCCACCGGGTCCCCGATCCGCTCCAGCCAGCGCCGCAGGTAGCGCTCGGGGCGGGCGTCGGCCGGCACTTCCAGCTTCCAGACCACCCACCGGCGGGCCACCAGGGCCGTCAGCTCCGCCGGCACGTCGGTGCCGGGCAGCGCGTCCGCGATCTCCCGCGCGGTCCGCACCCCGTCGCACAGGGCCAGTACGGCCGCGGCCGCGGCCCCCGCGAGCTGCGGCGGCCGGCCCGGGACCAGCACCTCGGCGCCGTCGATGCCCGGCGCGCCCTCGTCGCCCCCGTCGTCCCCGCCGTCGGTGACGTCCCGGAGGCGGACGAACGGCACCCGCCGGGGGGCCACCCACTCCCGCAGCTCCGGATCGGCCGCGACCGTCGCGGCGAGCGCGTCGATGGCCCAGCTGGCGAAGTACACCTGCGAGTCGGCGATCAGTCCGGTGCCGGGGTCGACGGCCACGCCCTGCGGGCCGCCGGCCCCCAGGTCCCAGCGGCCCCAGCCGACGGGGCCGAAGAAGCCGATGGTGTCGTTCTTGACGCAGAACCGCTGCCAGTAGTGCGCGACGAGTTCCTCGCGCTGGCGGGGCATGCTGGTGCGGCCCGCCGCACTCGGCGTCCACTTCAGGAACGGGGCGATCCCGGAGGTCAGCACCGGCCGGTTCTGCCAGGCCACGGCCTCCCGGAAGGCGGGCAGCCGGGCGATGTCCTGGAGGGCGTGCGCGTTCGCCACCGCGGCGTCGGCGAACAGCGCCCCGAACTCCTCCCAGCGCTCCCCGGACAGCTGCTCGCCCTCCGGGAACTTGTCGGCCGCCCCGGCCAGCCCGGCCGGGGCCAGCCGCAGCACGCCCCCGGCCGGGAAGCCCGGCCCGCGCAGCGCGAATTGCTCCCACAGCCGCCAGCGGCCGCCCGGCAGATACGTCTCGCTCATGGTCTGCCCCTCACGCTCGGACGAGGTCGGCGTCGACGACGGACGCCAGGTCGGCGGGCGAGGGGTAGGCGAAGACCAGGGCGACCGGCACCTCGACGCCCAGGGCCTCCTCGATCCGCGCGGTGATCCGGAACGCGGTCAGCGAGTCGCCGCCCCACTCGTAGAAGTCGCTGTCCTCGTCGAGGGACTCCTCGCCCAGGGTGTCGCGGTAGATGCCGAGCACCAGCTCCGTGAGCTCGGCGGTGGTCAGGGTCGGATTCACGGACGTGGTCATGAGATCTCCTCCAGATACGGTTCGGTGGCCGCGGCGGCGGTGAGCGCCGCGGTGGTGTTGCCGCCCGACACGATGGCGACGGCGCGGCCCGCGCCCCGGCCGGCGCGCAGCGCCCCGGCCAGGGCCACGGCCCCGCTGGGTTCCGCCTCGATCCCGAGCCGCCGCAGGAAGGCCGCGGCGGCCAGGATCTCGGGGTCGGACACGGCGATCAGGTCGTCGACCCGGTCCCTGATGACCGGGAAGGTCACCGTGCCCGGCTGCTGGGCGCGCAGCCCGTCGGCGACGGTGTCGCTCGGCGGCAGCCGGACCGGGTGGCCGGCCGCCAGCGAACGGGCGTAGCGGGGCGTCGCGGCGGGCTCCACGCCCACCACCCTGACCCGGTGGCCGTGCGCGGCCAGGCAGACTCCGGCCAGCAGCCCGCCCCCGCCGGTCGGCACGTAGAGCGTTTCGACGTCGGGCACCTCGGCCAGGACCTCCGCCCCGACCGTGCCCTGCCCGGCGATCACGAGTTCGTGGTCCGAGGAGGGCACGAAGGCCGCGCCGCTCTCCCCGGCCAGTTCCCGGGCCCGGTGGTCGCGCTCGGCCACCCCGCCCGGTACGGACACGGTCCGTCCGCCCAGCGCCCGGATCAGCGCGGCCTTCGCCGCACTGGCCCCGGCCGCCATGACCACGGTGACCTCGACCCCGAGCGGGGCGGCCAGCCGGGCCAGCGCGATGCCGTGGTTCCCGGAGGAACCGGTGACGATCCGGTCCGCGCCCATCGCCAGGACCGCGTTCGCGGCCCCGCGCAGTTTGAACGAGCCGCTGTGCTGCAGGTGTTCGGCCTTCAGCAGCAGCGAGCCGTCCGGCGGCCGCCGCCCGGGCGCGCCCAGTCCGGGCAGCAGCGGGGTGCGCCGTACGTACCCCGCGAGCCGTTCGGCGGCCGCGTCCACATCGGCCGGGCCCAGGGTGTTGAGGGTCACGTTCATGACCGGGTGCCTCCGCTTTCGGCGAGGGCGCGCCGGTCGGCCTTGCCCCCGCGGGTGGTCGGCAGCGTGTCGAGCCGGACGAACCGGCGCGGCATCAGGTGCGGCGGCAGCGTGGCCACCAGATGGGCCCGCAGCGCCGCGTCGGGAACACCGGCGTCGCCGGTGACGTGGGCGGTCAGGAACACCCGCCCCCGGGGGTCGGTCGCGGAGGTGACCACCGCGCCGGTCACCGCGGGGTGGGCCAGCAGCGCGCCCTCCACCTCGGCCGGGTCGACGCGGTAGCCCCGGATCTTGACCTGCCGGTCCCCGCGCCCCACGTAGCTCAGCCCCCCGGGGCCGCGCCGGGCCAGGTCACCGGTCCGGTACAGCCGGGCACCGGGCGGCCCGAGCGGGTCGGGCACGAAGCGCTCGGCCGTCCGGCCCGGCAGCCCCCGGTACCCCCGGGCCACCCCGGTCCCGCCGATGTAGACCTCCCCGACGGTCCCCTCGGCCACCTCCGCCAGGCCCTCGTCCAGCAGCCGGACGACGACCCCGTCGATCGGGGTGCCGATCAGATCGGCCACCGGGTCCGGTTCGGCCGGGACGGCGTAGCGGGTCGAGGTCATCGTGCACTCGGTGGGCCCGTACTGGTTGACCAGCGCGCCCGGCACCAGAGCCCGGCCGCCCGCGGCCAGGAACGGCCGCAGCGACTCCCCGCTGGAGACCACCAGCCGCAGCCCCGCCAGCAGCGCGGCCGCGTCCGGCTGCCCCGCCAGGAACGACAGGAAGGACGGGGTCACGCTCAGCAGCGTGTTCACCCCCTCGGTGCGCACCACCTCCCCGAACTCCTCCGGCCGCAGCAGCGCCGAGCGCGGTACGACGACCAGGCGCCCGCCGGCCAGCAGCGGGGCGAAGGTGTCGCGCACGGACGCGTCGTAGCCCAGCGGTGCGACCTGGAGGCCGACCGTGTCCGCCCCGAGGCCGTAGTCCCGGACGACGAAGCGCAGGTACGCGTCGAGACCCCTGTGCTCGACCAGCACCGCGCTCGGCTCTCCGGTGGTCCCGGACGTGTGGCTGACGTACGCGAGTCCGCGCCCGTCGGGCGCCCCCGCCGGCGTACCGCCCGCCCCGACCGCGCCGGGCCGGTCCAGCAGCACCCGCGGTCCGTCGACCGGCAGGTCGTCCATGCGGGCCGAGAGCCCGGAGGCGGTCAGCAGCATCGAGGCGCCCCCGCTGCGCACCAGCGCCGCCAGGCGCGGCGCGGGCTGCTCCGGGTCCAGGCCCAGGAACGCGGCGCCGGAGCGCACCACGGCCGCCATCGCGACCACGGCGTCCACCCCGCGCTCCACGGCCACCGCGCACACCACCTCGGGGCCCGCCCCGCGCGCCCGCAGCACTCCGGCGAGCGCGTCGATCCGGGCGGCCAGCTCCTCGTACGTCAGCTCGCCCGCCGGGGTGGTGAGCGCGACCCGGTCGGGGTGGCGGGCGGCGTGCTCCGTGATGTCGTCGACGAAGGTCCGCATCACGCGTCCCCCTCCGCACCGGTGCCTGCCGCGTCCGGGCCGGCCGCGTCCGGACCGAGCACGCTCGGGCCGACCGCCGTCTGGTCGACCGCGACGAAACGCAGCTCGGAGGTGAAGGAGTTGCCCTCGTCGTCGGTCAGCCAGGCCTGCTCGGGCGTCGGCAGCATCTCGCTGACCTTCAGCCGCGCGTCCGGGTCCTTGCGGGCCAGCCGGCGGGCCGCCTTGGCCAGGATGGTCAGGTAGACCGGGCTCTCGAAGTCCACGTAGAACGGCCGGGGTTCGGTGGGGGAGACCACGAACACGAAGCGCGGCAGATCGTGTTCCCGCTGCCAGTGCCGGGCCCGTACGTAGCGCCTGCTCTCCGACTTCTCGTCGGCGAAGGTGAGTTCGGACGCGGGGAAGGACCACGTCTCGCGGGCCACGATCATCTTGTCGATGCTGATCCGGGGGGTGTGGTCGCCCTCCGGGCGGATGGTGAAGCGGTCCATGATCCGCTGGGTCAGGGTGTTCGCGTAGACGTCGAGCAGGGAGAACGCGGACCCGTCCGGCAGCACCGCCACCAGGGTGCCCTCCCGGTCCTCGACGAAGACGTCCGCGCTGAGGAAGGTGCGCGGCCGGTGCGGGTCGCCCGTGTCGTCGACCAGCGAGACGTAGTAGTCCTCCGGGCGGTCCAGCGAGGGCCTGCTGCGCGTCGACCACTTCAGCGGCAGCTCCTTGGGGAGCATCGGCAGCAGCCGGGGACCGGGGAAGTCCCGGGTCGTCTCCGCGATCAGCTGGTCGCGGTCGGGGTGCTGGTGGACGAAGAGCGAGGCGCCCATCGTGTTGAGCGCGCTGTGCATCTCGCCGAGCACCAGCGCGAAGTCCCCGCGGGACACGGCCGCCGCGTCCTCGGCGAGGACCAGCACGTCCGGGCTGAAGTAGCGGGCCAGGGACCAGCCCGCGCCCGGCTCCTCGAACTCCTCGCGCACCCGCTCGGCGATGTCCGCCGAGGAGACCCGCACGCTGCGCGCACCCTCGGGCACCTCCAGGATGCGGGCCCACTTCGCCCGCATCTCGGCCTGGATGACGTCGAGATCGGCGCTCGCCTCGGGGTACGGGGACGGCAGGCAGGCCAGCCACATCGCACCCAGGTCCACCGGGCCGCCGGCGTGCAGGCGCTCGTACACCTCGCGCAGCCGCGCCCCCACCCGTTCGGTGAAGCGGTTCGTCATCCAGCGCGCCGAGGTCAGGCACTGGGCCAGCGGCGTCAGTTCGTCGAGCAGCGCGGTGCCCAGCGTCGCCGTCGCCGAGCGGCGGCAGTCGGAGTAGACCAGCCCGCGGCAGGGCGCCGTCCGGGAACCCTTGGCGCGCTGGCCGTCGGTGTCGGTGAGCCGCGCGAAGTCCGCCTCCAGCGCGCCCATCGCCTCGCCCAGCGCGTCGGCGTCCAGCCCGGCCGCCTGTACCGCGTCCCGCCCGCGCTCCAGCACCGCGAGGCGCTCCAGCCCGGACTCCCGCAGCGCGGGGTCGCCCACCCGCTCCAGGATGGCCCGCAGGTCCCGCTCGGGGTAGGTGCTGCTCGGCACCTCCAGGCGCCAGTGCACCCACCGCTTCGACTGGAGCCAGGCGACGGTCTCCGCCGCCTCCGCCTCGGTGATCCCGGCGGCCGCGGCGATCGCCGCCACCGCCCGGGTGCCGTCGCACAGGTCGAGCACGGCCCGCTGGGCGTCGGTGATGGGCTGCGGCGGGCGTCCGGGCAGCCGCACCGTCCGGCCCTCGGCACGGACGAAGGACACCCGGCGCGGCGGGATCCAGGCCTTCATGGCCGGATCCGCGCCCAGCGTCTTGGCCAGCGCGTCGATCGCCCAACTGGCGAAGTACACACGGGAGTCGGCGAGCAGGCCTTCACCTGGATCGACGGTGATGCCCTCGCTCGCGAGGTCCCAGCGGCCCCAGCCGACGGGGCCGAAGAAGCCGATGGTGTCGTTCTTGACGCAGAACCGCTGCCAGTAGTGCGCGACGAGTTCCTCGCGCTGGCGGGGCATGCTGGTGCGGCCCGCCGCGGTCGGCGTCCAGTTCAGGAACGGGGCGATGCCCGTGCGCAGCACCGTACGGTTCTGCCAGGCCACCGCGGCGCGGAAGCGCGGGGCGGCGGCGATCTCCTGCAGCAGTTCGGCGGTCCGCACGGCCCCGGTGTCGAAGGTCTCGGTGAAGGCCTCCCACTCGGGGCCGGCGAGCAGGTCGCGCGGTCCGAACTTGTCGGCGGCCACGGCCAGCCCCGGGGGGGCCATGCGCAGCACCCCTTCAGCGGGGAAACCGGGCCCGCGCAGGGCGAAATGCTCCCACAAGCGCCACCCACCGGTGGGCAGGTGCACGTGGTCCGGGACGTCCGTCATGGCGGGGCTCCTTCCAGGCGGTACTGACACCGCGCCGGGTACCGTCTCTGGCGTCACCCTGGCTCCCTGAACACTGCCGGTGCGGGGCCGGCGGCAGTAGGGAAGGACGGGCAGCGCGGGGCACCGCGGCTTCTGCGCGTTTGTCTCTATGGCGGCCGCCGGTCCGGGGGGCAGGCTGGGCGCGTCGAGGCGATCGAACGCGGAAGGGCCAAAAGATGAGTGCCAGTGGCGAGAACGGCTACCAGGTCGTGCGCAATGAGGAAGAGCAGTACTCCGTCTGGCGGCTCGACCGCGAGCTGCCCGGCGGCTGGCGGGCCGAGGGCACGACCGGGACGAAGCAGGAGTGCCTGGACCACATCGACGTGGTGTGGACGGACATGCGGCCGCTCAGCCTGCGCCGTCGGATGGCCGGCGCGGCGGGGGCCTCCGCCTGACCGGCTGGCACGGAATGCGAAGAAGGCGCCTGACCGGGGCTGTTGCCCCGGTCAGGCGCCTTCCCGTGCGTCCCGTGGGGGGACTCCGAGGGGTGTCAGCTCACCTGGAGGGTGACGTCGTCCACCACGAAGGAGGTCTGGAGGGACTGGTCCTCGACCCCCTGGAACTGGAGGGTGACCGTCTGTCCCGCGAACCGCGAGACGTCGTAGGTCTTCAGGACATAGCCCGACGTGGCGTTCACGTTGGACAGGGTCTCCAGGGTCTGGCCGCCCACCGACACCGTGAGGGTGTCGTAGACGACGCTCTCGGTCTCGTCGGTGTCGATGTGCAGGTAGAAGGCGAGCCGGCCGGTGGCGCAGTCCGCCGGCAGGGTCAGCGACTGCGCCGCGCTGTCGGTGCGCGCGGTGCCCCAGCCGTTCAGCCACGCCATGTAGGCGCCGCTGTGCGGGGCCTCGCCCGCCTGGTTGGTGATGACGCCCGAGGTGGAGGTCCAGGGGCTGGTGCCGCTTTCGAAGCCGCCGTTCGCGACGACCTGGCGCGGGGTGCAGGACCCGCCGCCGCCGACGGTCAGCGTGTAGGTGGTGCTGTGGCTGGTGGTGCCGGTGCCCGTGACCGTCAGGGTGTAGGTGCCCGCCGCGGTGCCCGCGCCGACCTGGACGGACAGGGTCGAGGAGCTGCCGGACTGCACGGAGGACGGGCTGAGCGAGGCGGTGACGCCGGTGGGCGCGCCGGAGACCGACAGGTTCACGGTCTGCGGGCTGCCGCTCACGGTGGCCGTGTTGACGGTGGAGGTGACGCTGGAGCCGGGGTTGGCGCTGCCGGCCGCCGGTGAGGTGCTCAGGGAGAAGTCCTGCGCCGGGGTGTCGCCGCCGACGGCCTGCTTCCAGATCGTGTAGGCGACGCCGTCGGCGCTGCGGTCCAGGACCGTGGCGCTGATGTTGTTCGTGGTGTCGCAGCTGCTGTGGTAGCAGGAGTCGTAGGCGGCGTTCGCGGTGCCGCCCCACTTGGCGGCCTGCGCGGAGGTCTTGCGGGCGCTGGCGCCGGCCGCGTAGCCGGAGGTCGGGATGCCGCCCTGCTGGAAGGAGTAGTCGTCACTGCGGCCCTGGCCCTCGACGTTCTCCTCGGGGGAGAGGTTCAGCGAGGTCCAGTACGCCTTCATCGGGGCCGAGGTGGCCGAGTTGATGTTGTTGATGAAGTAGCCGCCATTGGGGGAGCCGACCATGTCGAAGTTGTAGTAGCCCTTGATGGCGGACTTCTGGGTGCTGCTGAGCTGGCCCACGTAGAACTTCGAGCCGTTCAGGCCCTGTTCCTCGTCGGTCCACCACGCGAAGCGCACGTGCTTGGTCAGGGTCGGGTTCCGCTGCGCCAGGACGAGGGCGTTCTCCAGCAGGGTCGCCGAGCCGGAGCCGTTGTCGTTGATGCCGGGGCCCGCCGAGACGCTGTCGAGGTGCGCGCCGAACATGACGGTCTGGTCGGCGGGGCCGCCCGGCCAGTCGGCGATCAGGTTGTTCGAGGGGTAGGTGCAGGAGGTGCAGTTCTGCTCGGTGACGGTGTAACCGGCCGCCTGGAGCTTGCCCTTCACGTACGCCAGCGACTGGGTGTAACCGCCGCTGCCGGCCCGGCGGTTGCCGCCGTTCTGGGACGCGATCGTGTTCAGCTGGGCGAGGTGCGCCTGCACGTTCGCGACGTCGATGTTCGGCTGCCCGGGATCGGGCGTGGTGCCGCCGACGGTCAGCGCGTAGTCGACCGTGTGCGACAGGCCCGGTCCCTGCCCCTTGACGGAGACGGTGGAGGAACCCGGCGCCGCGGTGGAGGTGGCGCTGAGGGTCAGCACCGAGGACTGGCCGGACTGCACGGTGGCCGGGTTGAAGGAGGCGCTCACCCCGGACGGCAGCCCGGTGGCGGTGAGGGTGACCTGCTGGGCCGAACCGGTCGTGGTGGTCGTCGCCACGGTGGTGGTGAGCGATCCGCCCTGCTGGACGGTGCCCGCGGAGGGGTTCAGGACCATCGAGAAGTCGTCGTTCTGACCGCTCGGGACGCAGGTGGTGTCACCGGCCTGGGCGGGCACGCTGATCGCGTCCCAGGCGGCCTTGGTCCGGTTGAACAGGTTGCAGGTGGTGGGGTCCAGCGACTTGGCCGCGCTGAGGGTGGCCGTGCGGTACTTCTTGTAGCTCATGCTGCTGGTCTTCAGCAGCATGCCGCCGTAGAAGATCTTGCCGGCGTTCTGCACGCCGACGCCCGTGAGCGTGCTCTGGTTGCAGGTGCTGCTGTTCGGCTTGCCGCCGCCCGGGCTGGTGCCCTCGGCCAGCAGGTAGAACCAGTGGTTGAGCGGTCCCGCCGCGGCGTGCACCTCGGTGCCGGGTATGGAGGAGCTGTAGCAGGCCGGGTCGTTGTTGACGGCGGGCGGGTTGTACATGTTCCGGATCGGGCCGCGGCCCTGGAGGTTGATCATCTCGCCGACGGTGTAGTCCGGCACGTCGTAGGGGGACGGCTCGTTGATGTACGCCTCGGTCAGCGCGCCGAAGATGTCCCCGGTGCCCTCGCCCAGTCCGGCCTCCTGGCCGCTGGTGCCGCCCGGGGTGTTGGTGTCGATGGCGTGCCCGTACTCGTGGGCCACCACGTCCACGCCGGCGATCCACTCGTTGGCGCTGTTGTGCCCGATGGTGACCGAGCTGCCGTCCCAGTACGCGTTCAGGTCGGACAGGCCCACCTTGCCCGGGAAGCTGCGGCCGTTGCCGCTGACCCCGTTGCGGCCGAGCCACGCACCGAGCATGTCCCACTGCTTCTGGGCGGCGAACATGAGGTCCGTACAGCCGGTCTCCTTGGACGTGGCGTTCCCGGTGCCCCAGGAGTCCGACGACTTGGAGAAGACGCTGCCACTGCTGTAGTCCGCGCAGCTCAGGCCGGTCCGGTTCGGGTCGCGCAGGGAGTACGTGCCCCCGGACGCGGTGGTGTCGATGGTCAGCGGGTTCGGGCCGTTCCACTTGCTGGTCCCGCTGCCGGCCACCACCTCGTCGTGGCGGTCGAGGACCGCGCCGGTGCGGGCGTCCACGAAGACGTGCAGTTTGCTCGGGGCGGTCGCGGTCCGGCCGGACAGGACGGTCTCCCAGGCCAGTACCGGGCGGTCGTCCTTGAGCCGGACCACCAGCCTGCTGTCCAGGACCTTGTCGGTCTTCGCCAGTTCCCGGCGGGAGGTGGCCTCCGCGGCCTTCGCGGTGACGGCCGGGGTCGTCGCCACCTCGATGGCCGTGGCGGACGCCGACTGGACGGCGCGGACCCGGCCCTGGCCGTCGGCGAGGACCACCGCGTCGCCGCCGACCACCGGCAGGCCGCGGTAGGTGCGCTCGTAGGCCACGGAGTACAGGTCCTGGAGCCAGGGCGTGACCATCCGCCGGTCGTACTGCTGGCGCGGGGAGTTGACGAGGGAGTCGAGGCCGCTGCGGACGGCCGCGTCGGCGGCCGCGACCGCGCGGTCGGCCGACGTGGCCGGTGCGGGCTGGAGTCGCCCCGCCGGTTGCTGCGCGGCCGACGCGTTACCGGCCAGTGCGCCGGCGAGGCTCGCGGTCAGCGCCATCGCTGCCACGGTCGCCGTCCATCTGGTGGGCTGCAAGAGTCCACTCCGATCGTGTGTGGGGGGTTCCGGGTGGGGTCCGCCCGGGCAGGGCCTGTGCGCGGCCTCGGCAAAGGCTGTGCGGTTCCTGTGCGAAGGCTGTGCGGGGGATGTGCGCCGGGCGGGCGGTTCGCCGCCGAGTATGGGCGCGGGCATGGCGGGATTGGGACATCCCTGCGCGCATAAGACCCGCGTTATGGTGCGGGGCGCGTCACGCTGCGTACGCTGCCGCAATGCAGCTCGAGCTGAGACATCTGCACACCGTCTGCCAGATAGCGGAAGCCGGGAGCCTGGGCGGTGCGGCCCGGCGGCTGGGGGTCTCCCAGCCCGCCCTCTCCGCCCAGCTCCGCCGGATCGAAGGGGTCACCGGCGGCGAACTCTTCGTCCGCGGCCGGCACGGCGTGGAGCCCACCGCGCTGGGCCACTTCGTGCTGGCCAAGGCCCGCCGGGTGATCCACGAGATGGACGCGCTCGGCGCGGAGGCGCGCGCGATGGCCGGGCACACCCCGCTGCGGCTCGGCTGCATCATGCTCGTCCTGCTCGACGGCCTGCTCGCCCGCACCGACCTCGACCTCTACGGCCGCGAGATCACCGTGGACCTGGAGGACTCGGTGACCGCGCTGGTGCGGCTGCTCGGTGCGGGCCGCTACGACGTGATCGTCTACGGCGAGGTCAACGACCACGAAGTCCCGCTGCCCGGCGGGGTGCTGGGCCGCACCCTGATCCCCAGGGAGCCCTTCTGCATCCGGCTGTCCGACCGGCACCCCCTGGCGGCGCGACCCTCCCTGGACCTGGCCGATCTCGCCGACGAACCCTGGATGACCCTGGTCGAGGACGACGACGGCGGGCCCGAGGCCCTCGTCGAGGCCTGCGCCAAGGCCGGGTTCACGCCCCAGCTGCGCTACCGGATCACCGACCGCATGATGCAGTACGACCTGATCTCGGCCGGCCGCGCCGTCTCGCTGTGCCAGCCCACCGCACCGGCCGTCCCGGGCACCGTGGTGCGTCCCCTGACCGGGGAACCGGTGGTGGGCCGCATCCGGGTCGCCTGGAACCGCGCGGCGGTCTCCGGCCTCCAGGCGGAACTCGTCTACCGCGCCGCGGCCCGCGCCTACCTGGCCAATGTGGACAACAACCCCTTCCACCGGGCCTGGTGGGACGCCCATCCCGAGGTGCACCCCGTGCTCGCGGAAGGGTCCCCGTAGGTCGGCTCAGTGCTCCTTGGTCAGCCCCGCGACGTGGTCGGCGATCATGTCGAGGATGCCGGCCGTCGCGTCGGCGTCGCCCAGGACCAGGAAGTGCAGGGTCAGCCCGTCCGTCATGGCGGCCAGGTAGCGGGCGAGCACCGGGACGGGGACGAGGAGTTCGAACTCGATCTGACGGCCCAGCCGGTCGAGGAGTTCGGCGTAGGTGTCGCAGTACAGCTCGTACTGCCGCCGGGCCAGCTGCTCGAACCCCGGCTCGCGCAGCGCGTACTGGGTGAGTTCGTACGTCAGCATGTGCTCGCCCGGCCGGGCCGCCACGTGGTCCCAGTACGCCTGGAGCCCGGCCCGGACGGTCTCGCGCAGGGTGGCCCGCGGCCGGATAGCCTCCTGCACCACCGCGACGTAGTGGTCGGTGATCGTGGTGAGGACGGACTCCAGCAGGGCCTGCTTGGAGTCGAAGCAGTAGTGGAAGACGCTCAGCGACACGCCCGCCTCGGCGGCGATGGACCGGGTGGTCGTCCGGGAGACGCCGTCGCGGGTCATCGCGCGGATCGCCGCCCGGGTCAGCTGCCCGCGGCGCTCGGCCAGCGGCATCCGTGCCATGGCGGTCTCCATTCTCTCGGGTACGACGGGAACGCCCGCCCCCGGCAGGTGCGCCGGGAGCGGGCGTCCACATGATCGCGTCAGCTGCTGTATACGCCGACTTCGCGCAGGGAGTAACCCCATTGCGTGCCACGTCCCACCCCGTGGACGCGGACGTAGCGCGCGGAGACCCCGCCGAACTGGGCGGTGTCCAGGCCGCCGTCGCCCGTGGTCGTGGACCACACGGTCTGCCAGGCCGAGCCGTCGGTGGAGACCTCGATGCGGTAGGCCCTCCCGTAGGCGCGCTCCCAGTCCAGGGTGACGCGCTTGACCAGGCTCGCGGAGCCCAGGTCGGCCTGGAACCACTGGTCGTCGCTCCAGTCACTGGCCCAGCGGGTGCCGGTGGAGCCGTCCACGGCCTGGCCGGGGGCGTAACTGGTGAAGGGGTTCCACTCGGCCGAACTCGCGGAGGAGGCGGCTGCGGACGCGAGGTTCACCCCCGCCCGGTGCTGCTCCGAAGCGCCCCAGGTGCGCAGGTAGGACTCGGCGCCCCGGAACATGTCGTCCACCACGTCCTGGCCGCCGACCTTGCGGATGTCCTCGATCCAGTCCGGGACCATGCCGTAGTGCGCGCCGCCGTCGGTGTTGAAGTCCCAGGTGCGCTGTCCGGCGGTCAGCTTGTCGACGACCGAGCCGCCGTCGGTGCTGCGGAAGGGGTACGTCACCGCGTTCGGGGCGCCGGCGCCGCGCGGGGCGGGCCAGCCGCCGACCCCGTTCATGTCGGTGCCGTAGCCGAGTCCGACCCGGTACTTGTCGCGCAGCGCGTCCTTGCTCTTCGCCTCCGCGCTGAAGCCCTCGGAGGCGCTCATGTACTGGGCGGCGAACCCGCCGAGCTTGTAGAGCCGCTCGGTCCAGGCGCTGTCCATCCAGCTGTGGGAGGAGAGGACCCCCGGGTACGAGGCGGACTCCAGGATGTCGAAGGCGCGGCCCGCGGCCTTGACGCTCATGTGGTCGACTTCGAGCATCATCTTGCGCTTCATCATGCCGCGCACGGCGTATTCGCCGAGGTCCGTCAGTCCGCGGCTGTTGCACTGCGCGTCGGCTGCGTACGCCGGGACGGACACGCCCGCCGGCAGCTCCTTCTGCGCGCCGGGGGCCGGCGCCAGGCCGATGGGGTTGTCGTGCTGCGGACCGGTGCACTTCTCGGTCTGCCAGAAGGTGCCGGTCGACAGGAACTGCCCCACGTTGATCGCGGTGCCGAGCGCGCCCTCGTCGAACCGCACCCCGCACAGGGCGTTGTCGAACTTGTGGCACAGGAACATGCTGCGGACGCCGAGCGCGTGCAGCTCGTCCAGGCCCTTGTCGATGTCCGCCTTGCTGCACTGCGAGATGTCCAGAACCTGCTTGCAGCCGAAGGGCTCCGAGGTCTCGACGCCCAGAACCACCGCGAGCTTGCCCTGCTGGACGACGTCCCGCGCCTGGGCGGAGTCGGTGACGATCCGGAACCAGCCCTTGCCGGGGCCGCCGTACATCGCGTCGATGTACGCCTGCATGTCGTACGACTTCTTCGCCTCCAGGCGGATGGCCGTCATCTCGTCGCAGCTGCGGTCCTTGAAGAAGTAGACCGAGCAGATCACGCCGTTGGTGACCAGGTCGTTGACGAGCACGCGCTGTCCGCCGCGCCAGGCCCGCTCGATCCAGGCGTAGTAGTTCTGCTGGTGGGTGAGCGAGTCGTGGGCGGGCCAGTCCTTGAAGGTCGGCCAGCCCACCGGGTCGTGCTTGCCGTCACCGCCCTTGGTGACGAAGTCGAAGATCGCGAGGGAGCCGTCCGGGTAGTGCTCGGGGCAGTCCTTGAGCGCGTCGGCCACGCCCAGGTCGGAGAAGGGCTTGCCGCAGATGAGCCGGCCGCCGAAGCCCTCGTTGGCCATGATGTGGTCGTGGGCGTCGACGAAGCCGCGGACGCCGCCCTGGGCGTCGGTTCCCTTGAACGGCTCGCCGGTGACGTTGATCGCGGAGTCCGGGGCGGGCCGCGCGGTCGGGTTCCACCAGCCGGGGTCGGCGGCGGCGCTGGACGCCGGGCTGAGTGCCATCGCCAGCAGGGCGAGGAGCAACGACAGAACCAGAGCCGGTTTGCGCCGGGTGTACGGGTGTCGGGTCAAGGTCATCACTCACGTCTTCGGTCGGCTTCGCAGGGCGGCGGGAGAGGTCCCCAGGAGCGGGGCGAGCGGTCGTGCGCGTTGTCATGTTCCGAGCAAACGATGCGATGAGGGTCCCGGCTGCCGCACACGGAGTCAAGAGTCCGGGACGCTTGACCTGATGGACCGTCGGATCCGGTGTCCGGCCGGCGGGAGCGCTCCGGCGGCCCGCCCGCGGTGGCCGCCCCGGCGATGGGGCAGGATGGCAACCCGTTCGGAATGCGTACATCCGGATCCGCCCGCGCACCGCCGAACACGGCTGGTCCCACGACGAACTGACAGGTGACAAGGTGACGACACCCCCCATACCCCGCCCCGCGGCGCCCGCCGCCACCCCGGCCCCGGCCCACCGCGCGGCGGAGGCCCGCCGGTGACCCGGGACCTCGTCGTGCACGACTGGCTGATCGCCGGGATCGCCCTGGCCGCAGGCGCCCTCGCCGGGCTGCTCGTCCGGGCCCTGCTGCGCTGGCTCGGCAAGCACGCCGAGCGCACCCGCTGGAGCGGCGACGACCTCATCGTCGACGCGCTGCGCACCCTCGCCCCGGGCGCGGCCCTCGTCGCGGGCGCCGCCGTCGCCGCCTCCACGCTGCCGCTGACCGCGCGGATCTCCGGATTCGTGAACCACACGCTGACCGCGGTGTTCATCCTGCTGGCCACGGTCGGCGCGGCCCGGGTCGTCGCCGGTCTCGTCCGGTCAGTGGCCCAGTCGCGCACCGGGGTCGCCGGGTCGGCCACCATCTTCGTCAACATCACCCGGATCGTGGTCCTCGCGATGGGGGCCCTGGTCGCCCTGGAAACCGTGGGCGTGTCCATCGCGCCGCTGCTCACCGCCCTCGGCGTGGGCGGTCTGGCCGTCGCCCTGGCGCTCCAGGACACCCTGGCGAACCTCTTCGCGGGCGTGCACATCCTCGCCTCCAAGACGGTGCAGCCCGGTGACTACATCCGGCTCAGCGGGGGCGAGGAGGGGTACGTCGTCGACATCAACTGGCGCAACACCGTGGTGCGCAACCTGTCGAACAACCTGGTGATCATCCCGAACGCGCGGCTCGCCCGCACCAACATGACCAACTACACGCAGCCCGAACAGAAGCTGTCCCTCCTGGTCCAGGTGGGGGTCGGCTACGAGAGCGACCTGGAGCACGTCGAGCGGGTCACACTGGAGGTGGTCGACAGCGTGATGGCCGACATCGACGGCGCCGTGCTGGACCACGAGGCGGCCGTCCGCTTCCACACCTTCGCGGACTCCCGGATCAACTTCACGGTGATCCTCGGCGTCGGCGAGTTCAGCGACCAGTACCGGATCAAGCACGAGTTCATCAAGCGCCTGCACCACCGCTTCCGCACGGAGGGCATCTCGATCCCCGCCCCCACCCGGACGGTCACCCTCCAGGGGGACGCCGCGTCCCTGCCGGAGGAGGCCCCGCAGACCGCGCCCGCGCCGGTCCCGCACCAACGCGAGGCACCGCGCACGGTGACGGTCACCACCTCCGCCCCCTGAGCCCGCAGGCCCGGCCCCGAAGCCCCGACCCCGGCGCCCTGCCGCGGCCCGCCCTACACGGCGTGCCGCAGCAGGGCCTCCGACAGGGCGACCAGTTCGTCGACGGCGGAGGGGGCCAGCGGCGCCGCGCACAGGTCCGCGCGCGCCTCGTCCAGCAGGCGGCGCGCCTCCGCGACGGCGAACGCGCGCCCGCCCGCCTCCTCCACCAGGCGCGCCGCGCTGCGCACCGCGTCCTCCCCGGCCGGGCCCCGCGTCCCGAGCAGCCGGGCCAGAGCGGGCCCGGCCGCCGGGTCCAGGTGCACCGCGCCGAGGACCGGGAGGGTCTTCTTGCGGCGCCGCAGATCGCTGTGGACCGGCTTGCCGGTGGAGTCGGGGTCGCCCCAGATCCCCAGCAGGTCGTCGATCCCCTGGAAGGCGACGCCCCACCGGCGCGCCGCCAGGGACAGCGCCGCCACCGGCTCCGGCGGCGCGCCGGCCAGCACCGCCCCCAGGCTCATGGCGGAGGCGAGCAGGGACCCCGTCTTGCGCTCCGCCATCGCCCGGTACTCGGCGAGGTCCACGGCTGCGGGCCCGGTCCACGGCCGGGACTCGAACTCCAGGTCGTCCGCCTGCCCGTGCACCAGCTCGCCCAGGGTCCCGGTCAGCTGCCGCAGCGCCGCGCCGCCCCCGTCGCCCGGGGCCTCGGCCAGGGTGCGGAAGGCCAGGGCGAACAGCGCGTCGCCCGCCAGTACCGCGGGCCCGGTGCCGAAGGCCTTCCAGGAGCTGGCGCGGTGCCGCCGGCGCTCGTCGCCGTCCATGATGTCGTCGTGCATCAGCGAGAAGGTGTGCACCAGCTCGATCGCCACGGCGGCCGGCACGGCGCTCTCCGCGGCCGCGCCCACCGCCTCCGCCCCCAGTACGGCGAGCGCCTGGCGGATGCCCTTGCCGCCCGGGTCCCGGGTCGGGGTGCCGTCCTCGTCGCACCAGCCGAAGGCGTGGGAGGCGACCCGGGCCGGCGCCGGATGCAGCTCCTGTACGGCCTTGCGGAGCGCGGGCTCGACCAGCCGCCGGGAGCGGAGCAGGGTGGCCCCGAGCGTGGAGGCGGGCGGACCGGGCTGCGCGGACATGGGCGGTGCTCCTGACGTGGGGCGTGCGAGCGGGGCGCGTGCGGGCGGGCACGCGCCCCCTCGATCATGGCACGCCGGGGTCGGGGCGCCGGCGCCGCTCAGCCCTCCTGGAGGTAGGCGGCGATCATGGCGAGGTCGTTGGCGATGGACAGGATGCCGGTGGGGTCGGTCGTCGGCGTCGAGGCGCCGGTGACCCCCGCGTAGAAGACGTCGTAGCGGCCGCCGCCCCGGTCCAGGTAGCCCGCGATCGTGATCGCGCCCACGCCCAGGCGGTTGTTGAGCGCGTCCAGTCCGACGGCGGCGCCCGTCTTGGCGAACACCTTCCCGCGCGCGGGGCAGGCCCGGCAGTTGTCGGCCAGCAGCCCGTCCACACCGAGGACGGGCAGCGACTCCCGGAAGAGCCGGGCGTCGGGCGTGCGCATCCAGTACGACAGCATCTGCACTTCCGCCTGCGGCGTGGACCGGTCGACCTGGTTGCCGCCCCGGCCGTCCAGGAGCTGCACCTGCCGGCGGTCGACGCCCGCCGAGTCCAGGAACCGGGCGAGGACGGGGAACCCGTCCATGCAGGCGTGGCTGCCGGTCGTGACCGCCATCAGGCAGATGCCCAGATTGGCGCCCAGGTTGTGGCTGACCTTCAGGATGAGCTTGGCGTACTGCGCGTAGGGCGGTGAGGTGTACAGCGCCACGCGCGCGCGGCCCGTGTAGTCGGCGGGCAGCCCCGCCGCCGGGTTGGGGCCCGTCGGGGTCGCGCTGATGTGCACCCCCGCCCGTTCCAGGGCCTCGATCAGCGCCGTGCGGCCGAAGGCGGCCGGGTCGGCGACGGGGGAGACGCGCACCACCGGGGCGGAGCCCAGCGCGACCGTGCCGGACAGCTGGATCCGGGTCCCGTTGTCGGAAGCCGTCACCGTGACGGCCGTCTGCTCGCCCGCGGCCACCGTCTTCACGCTCGAGGTGACCCGGTAGGGGGCGACCTTCGGCCGCCAGTCCAGGCGCGCCGGCGCGTCGGCGCGGTCGCCGGGGGTGGCCGTGATGTCGATCAGGTTGTCGTTGATGATCAGCGGGGTCGGGGTGGGGACGAGCACCGGATCGGCGGCGAAGAGCCGCTGGTCGACGATGACGTTCCCGTCGACGCGGGTGATGCCGGCGCGCCGCACCTGCCGCGCCATCTCGTCGATCCCGGCGAGCGGGTCCTCCGGGGTGAGCGTCGCGCCCGGGACGTCGTTGGCGTAGGTGTGGTCGAGGGAGGTGAAGGCGACCGTGCCGTCCGGGGCGGTCCTGCCGCCGAGGGTGAGATCGCCTTGGGCCACCAGTGCGAGGTCGCCGTCCAGGGTGGCGCCGCGCCGCTCGCCGACCGCGTACACCGGGGTCTCGAAGCGGTGGTCGGAACCGAGGGTCTTCCAGGGCCCGGACACGCTGAACAGCTTCGCGGTGGAGCCGGGGATGAAGAACTGCCCGGGGAAGCTGCCGCGGACCACGCGCCCGGTCGCGGGGTCGGTCTGCAACAGGCCCCATTGGGCGTTGCGGTACTCCGGCTTCCGCATGATCTCCGTGATCCGCGGGTCCAGCGGGGCGGACGAGGCGGATGGCGAGGCCGGGGTGGCCGGGACGGTCGGGGTGCTCGGCGTGGGGGTCGGCTGCGGGGGCGGCGGCGTGGCCCTGGCCGCCGGGACCGCGGCCAGGGCCACGAGCAGCAGGGCCGCGCATCCGGCCCCCGCGCGGCGCCGCCGCGATCGCGGTCGCGGGCACGATGCACTCACTCTTCGCACCACGGCAGGCCCCGTTCGTCTCGACGGACTGCGGCTGCGTCGCCCGGTCGATGGCGACCCGGGGGCACCGTCCAGCCTGGCACGGCGGCCCCGGGCCCGCACGTCGTCGGCGGTACGGGGCCGTGCGGGCTACGGGGGCGTCCGGGCTACGGGGGCGTCCGGCGGACCGGCGGCGACGGCCGGGGCTGCCACGGGCCGGGAGTCAGCGGGACGCGCCGCCGGGACCGGTGGCGTCGAAGGTCCACACGGCACGGTCGCCCGGGCCGACCACGAGCGTGGAGTGCCCGAGGCGCTCCTCGTGCCGGGACGCCACCGGGTGGTTGAGGGACAGCTCCACCCGGCGCAGCCCGGCGTCCTCGCGGGCGACGGAGTCGAGCGCGATGGTGACGCCGCCGCCGCGGGCGACGACACCGCCGCCCGGGAGCTGCCGCACGTGGAAGCCGGCCGCCCGGAGCAGCGGCACCGTGTGGGCGAGGTCGCCCGCGGTGACCGCGAGGCGGATCGAGGTGACGTCCCGCATGAGGTGGTCGCGGTAGGCGTCGGACAGGTACCGCTCGCGGCCCACGTCACCGGGGAACGCCGCCGGTTCGGTGCCGCTGCGCGGGTCGGCGAAGTACTCCGGCCGGTACTCCATGCCCCAGGCGCCGAAGCCGTCGTACTGCTCGGACGTGAGGACGGCGTCGAACCACGGCACCGGGACGCCGTCGCCGAAGTCGCGGGTCTGGCGGAAGGCGATGGGCTGCGGGACGCCGAGGCCCGGCAGCCGGCCCGTCACCGTGGCGAGGTCACCGGCCCGTTCGACCGAGAGGCCCATGCCCCCCGCGCCGAGGAGCCCGTCCTGGCCGGGGACGTCGCCGACGCCGAACAGTTCGAGGTAGGTCTCGCGCCCCATCAGGTAGCGCCCGGTCCACTTCTCCCCGCCCGCGCCGGTGGTGGTGCGGACCTGGAAGTTGGCGAAGTCCCGCAAGTAGGCGGAGCGTTCGACCGCGTCGGCGGTCTCCCGGTCGAGCACTCCGTAGGCGTGGTTGTAGAAGAGCAGCTGACGACCGGCCCCCGCCCCGCCGCCCTCGGCAGCCGCGACGCCACAGGCGCCTCCGGCCAGCCCCAGGGCCACGGCGAGGACCATGAACACGTGCACCACACGACGCAACGGCATGCCGCCGATCGTAGGACGCGGCCCCCGCGCCCGCGGCCCGTTCGAAGGATTCGAACCGGTTCTGGACATGACGATTCCCGGCCATCACACGGTCGCGCAGGAGCGGATCGGGTCGCTGCTCAGTACTCTTGCGGCTTCCGCGGAACGGCGGACGGTCGAAGGATGCGGACACGGGGTGGGGCGGGGCTGTGGCAAGGGCGTGGACGGTCAGAGGTGGGAAACAGGGCGAGCGGGAGCAGGCGGCGCTGGACGAAGGACTGGTCGTCGCGGGCTGGGAAAGCCTGGGCGACCTCTCGGACTGCTCGGCCCTCGAGGAACTGGGTGAGCTGCTCCGGCGCACCTACCCGGAGGAGGCACCCCGGACCGTTCGGAGCTGGACGCACCAGCTGCGCCGGTTCCTGACGATGGAGACCGGGGACTTCGTCGTCATGCCGCGCAAGTTCCGGTCGGTGATCGCGATCGGGCGGCTCAACGGCCCGTACGAGTACCGAGGCGAGAATCCGCCCGGATTCCGTCACGTCCGCAGGGTCACGTGGGAACGCCGCGACGTGGAGCGGGCCGCCGTCAAGGGGGACCTGCGGGACAGCATGGGGTCCTTGCTTACCATCAGCGAGCTGAGCCGTGGCGACGCGGTCCGGCGCGTGGCGACACTGGCTGCCGGTGGCGTGGATCCCGGCTACCGCGGCTACATCGAACCGCCGGACGGGCCCGCCGAGCTGGAGAGCGACGTCGAAGAAGCCGGGAGCCGCCAGCTGACGGCCCGGGACCTGATCGGGCTGTGGGGCTGGTCCCGGCGGACCGCCGACGTCATCGACCTCGTGGACCGGGAACTGGTCGCGCGGGGACTGCGGGCGGATCCGCACTTCACCGACGTGCGCATGGACGGCATCGTCACCGTGTCGGCCGTCGCTGCGGCGACGGCCGAGGCCGACGTGACCGGACCGGACAGCGGGCGCGCCTATCAGGACGCCTACCAGGACACCGCCGCGGGCGTGGACGACGGATCGGACCAGGCGGACCTGGCCTGGCGCATCGGCAGTCTGCCGTTCGTACGCGATGTCGTTTCCATCGAGGAACAGGCACCCTTGAGCCGGGCCGTCACCCGCATGATCCAGGGAGACTTCTCGCAACTGCCGGTCGTCGGACCGCACGACCGGCTCATCGGCGTGGTGACGTGGGAAGGCATTGCCCGCGCCCAGCTCGGGCGGCGCGAGGCCACCATCGCCGAGGCGATGCACCGCCATCCGCGGACGGCACGGGAATCCGAGGAACTCTTCGGGCGCATCGGGGACGTACAGCACCGCGGCTTCCTGATCATCGTGGATGCGGAAGGCGTCGTGGTCGGCATCCTCACCGCTTCCGACCTGGCTGCCCAGTTGAAGCTGCGCGTCGAACCCTTCACCCTGCTCGAAGAGGTGGAGCGCAGGCTGCGCCGAGCGGTCGGCTGCTTCACCGTCGAGGAACTGCGCGCGTCGCACAAGCCCCACATGGCAGCGAAGATCCACTCGGCTGCCGACCTGACTCTCGGCGCCTACCGCTTCCTGATCGACGACGACGCCCGGTGGGCGAAACTCGCCTGGCCGTATGAGCGCGAGGACATCGTCGACCGGCTCAAGACGGTCAGCGCCTACCGGAACGCCTTGGCGCACTGGGACGTCGACGCCCCCGAACAGGACGCTCCGGCTCTGGACGCGACCAGGCAGTTGCTCAAGCTCCTGCAGGTGATCGACCGTGACCCCGTCCCCGGGGGCGCCTGACCACGGGGGCACGCTGGGCGCCGACCGCTGACACCGTCAGTGACCGGCGCCGAGTCCGCTCACCGAGCAACATCCTTCGCGGCCGCCTCCACCGCGCCCTCCGGTGTGCGGGTGAGGGCGCGGATCGCGGGGATGGCGAGCATGAGCGCGAGGAGCAGGACGCCCACGGCCGAGGAGAAGAGCAGGACGCGGTCGGCGCCGAAGGATTCGGCCGCCGGGCCGGCCAGGGCCCGGCCCAGCGGGATGACCATGATGGAGCCGGCCACGTCGTAGGCGGAGACCCGGCTGAGGACGGCCAGGGGGATGTGCGACTGCACGCTCGTCGCCCACATGACGCCCCAGAAGGCGAACCCGCAGCCCGCCAGCACTCCGGTGAGCGCCGTCAGGGTGAAGGACCAGCCGAGCGCGGGCGCCAGCGGGTTGAGGGAGAAGAAGAACATGGCAAAGGCCCCCGCGACGAGCGGCCGGGCGGGCCGCACCCGCATGCCGAGCAGGCCGCCGACGATCGTCCCCGCGCCGTCGGCGGAGGCGATCCAGCCGTAGCCGCTGGCCCCGTGTTGTTCGGTGAGCAGCGCCGCGCCGAGCGGCAGCGCCGGCCCGAAGACGAAGAGGCCGTAGACGGACCAGACCGCGATGACGCCCCACAGCCAGGACCGGGACCGGAACTCGTGCCAGCCGGTGACGAGCCTGCGCGACATCGGCTCGTCGCTCTCGTCCCGGGTGGTGCCGAGCGCGCGCAGCGGGGTGAGGCCCAGCGCGCTCAGTGCGTAGAACGCCGCGATGACCACGAACGAGCCCGCCACGTCCCAGTAGGCCACGAGCAGACCGGCCACGCCCGGACCGAGCAGCGTGCAGATCGCCTCGGAGATCCGCAGCAGCGCGTTCGCCCGCTGGATGTCCTGCGCAACCCGGGGGACCATGCTCGCCAGACCCGGCTGGAACATGGCGGTCGCGGCGCCGCTGAGCGCCAGCAGGGCCATGATCTGCCACAGCCGTACGTGGTCGGTGGCGAGCAGCGCCGCGAGGGCGAGCATGGCCACCATCCGCACCGCGTCCGCGCCGACCATCATCACCTGCGGGGTGAAGCGGTCGGCCAGCACGCCGCCGAAGAGCACCAGGAGCACGATCGGAGCCATCCACGCGGCCAGCGCGTACCCGACCCCGCTCGCCCCGTAGCCCGCGCCGAGCACGGCGGTGGTCAGCGAGACCATCAGCATGCCGTCGGCGAGCAGCGAGGTGCTGCGGGCGGTGAAGAACAGGCGGAAGCGGCTGGAGCGCCACGGGCTGGGGAGCGGGACCCGCTCCGGCCGTACGGTTACCTCATCCATCGTCATGTGACATCCGCCGTTCCCGGCCGTTCCCTTCCGCGAGGATCTGCTGCCGGAGCCACGCGTCGCTCCGGTCGGTCTGTGCCGGGGGGTCCTGCACGATCACGTACCGGCGGGGGGCCAGCACGCCGGGACGGCCCGGGAGGGCGTCCATCAGCGCTGCGTGCGCCCGCGCCGGCGTCAGCGGGGATCCGCCGGAGGCGATGAACGCGGTGAGGCCGCCGGGCGACCCGCTGCTGCCGGCCGGAGCGCCCGGAGCGTCCGCCTCGGCCGTGACGTGCACGGGCAGGCCCCCGAGCGCCCTGCTCAGGGCGTCCGCCACGTCGGGCGGCGAGACCCAGCAGCCGTCCACCCGCAGCCAGCGCGCGTCGCGTTCGACCGTACGCACGCCGGTCACCGCGGTGAGCGAGGCGAGCGGTACGTCCCCGGCCGCGGCCGCCTCCAGCAGCCGGACGAGACCGGTGAGGAAGCCCTCGGCCTCGGCCCGGGGGAACAGCGCGGGGTCGGCCCACATCCCGATGTGGAGCACGGGGTCCGTGCGGTAGGCGAAGGCCAGGACGCGGGTCGGCAGCACCTGGACCGGGCCCCAGCTCAGCTCCGGTCCGGGATCGGAGCCGTTCTCGTCAGCAGGGACGTTGGCGGTGGAGAGCAGCGTGCTCACGTCGTTGAACACGACGTCGCGCGCGAAGTGGCTGCCGCGCTCGAAGGTGACCCGCCCGATCATCTCCCACAGGCGGACGGAGTCGAAGCGGCTGTGCCGGTAGGCGTTGAGCGCCGCCCCCCAGGCCGTGCGCAGCAGCGCGTCGAAGGACGGGACGCCGACGTCGAGGGCGAGCAGCGCGTCCTGGGACACGGTGTTCACCGAACGGGCCAGCCGGGGCAGGAACCGGTTGGACGTCGGCACCGCCGCGACGCAGGTGCGCTGGCCCGCGCGGTGCGCGACGAGGGTGCACCACGCCGTCAGCAGCACGGTCGAGGGAAGGCTGCCGGTCCGCTCCACGACGCGGGCCAGGGCCCGGGCGCCGCGCTCCGAGCGGAGGGTGAGCTGGGGTATGCGTACCTCGGTACCCGTGGCCCCCGGCTCCGCGAACATCGCCTGGGGACCGGTGCGCAGGATCTGCTCCCAGTACCGCAGGGACGCCGCGGACTTCCGCAGCCCGGCCGGAGCCGCCTCCTCGGCGGCGAGGTCGAGCGGGGTGAAGGCCGTCACCGGCGGCAGCGGTTCACCGGCCAGCAGGGCGAGCCACTCCTCCCGCAGGACGGCGAGGGCGCTGCCGTCCGCCACGGCGTGGCTGGACACGAGGGCGACGGAGCCGGGAGCGCCCCGCTCGGCGACGACGGAGATCCGCAGGGGGAAGTCCCGGTCGAGGGCGTAGCGTTCGGCGCGGGCCTGGCGGGCCAGCGCCTCGGCGTACCGCGCCGGTTCCGACGGCAGTTCCTCGTGGTCGAGGACGGTGACCTCGAACTGCCCCTCCGGCGCGACCAGCTGCTCGGCAGGCGCGTCGCCCGGGGCCGGCGGGGAGCCGGTGGCGCCGGGGAAGGTGGTGCGCAGCGCTTCGTGCCGCACCACGAGGGTGCGCAGCGCGTCGATCGCCGCGGTGAGTTCCGTGCCCGCGGGTACCGGCCACACGTCGTGGATGTTGATGTGCGCGGGATCGTCGCGCAGGATGCACCGGATCATGTTGGCCTGCCCCATGGTGACGGGGCCCCGGCGTTCGGCGCCGCCCGCGTAGCGGACGGTGACGGTTCGGGTGTGGATCCTCGCCGACCGCCCGAAAGCGGTCCGTTCAGTCGTGATTCCTTCGGCCGCGCTCGCGCGGACCAGCGGTTCCCAGGCGTCGATCAGCAGGGCGAAGGCGGCCATGTCCGCGCGGGCCTCGTCCAGGAGTTCCCCGCGCCGGGCGGCGAGTGCGTCCGCGGCCGTCTCGTAGCGCCCGCCGAGCTTGCGGTAGCAGCGGTCCAGGACGTCGAGCCGATCGGCGTTCTCCTCGCGGCCCGTCGGCGTGGTCTCCCGGACGAACCCGGCGACGGCTTCGGCGCGTACCCGGCCCCCGGCGTCCAGCAGTTCCTCGCCCGCGGCCGCCATCCGGGCGTGGGCGGCGTTGAAGTAACCGCTCGACAGCAGGTACTTCGCGAACCGCTCCTGGTAGGCCAGGAAACCGCTGTCCGAACGTCGTTCGGCGGTGTGGTAGTTGACGATGTGGCGGTTGTGCAGGACGCCGGGGAGACGGGCGTCGTCCACCAGGTGGATCAGGAAGTAGTCGCTGCCGATGGTGTCGGTGGCGGGCGGCAGGGGCACGCGGCCGTAGACCGCGCGGTCCAGGCCGATGTTGCACATGTCCACCCGCGTCGGGCCGACCCGGGTGAGCGTGGTGTGGTCGGCGGTGTACGGGGTGGTCCCGGCGCCGCGGAAGGCCTGGTCGATCAGGTTCCGCCGCCAGATCTCCGCGAGACCGGCGGGCACCGACAGGCCGATGACCTCGTCGTAGACGCCGGGGTCGAGCCGGTGGATCTCCTCCACGTCCACGGACATCGCGCCGACGAAGGAGGCGCCGACCAGGGCCACCGGCCGATGGGCGGAGGCGGGGGCCAGCCTGCTGCGGGACACCAGCCCGGCCACCTCGGCGGCGGGGCGGCCCAGCGCGGCCAGTTCGTGGTGCAGGGGGAAGACCGGCTCGCCGTCCAGCAGTTGGTAGCGGCTGTCGGAGTCGCGGCGGTGCACCGAGGCGCAGCCCAGTGCCTCCGCGATGAGGAAGGCGCGGTTGGTGCAGGCGCCGTAGGACACTCCGGACGGCAGCATCAGGTCGAGCAGCCGGTCCGGCCCGGCGACGCCGGAGCGGGCGATCACCCGGCGCAGGAAGGAACGCTGCTCGTCCTCGTCGAGGTGGTGGACGATCACGCCGGGCGCCGGAGGCAGCGCGCGCACCGCCTCCCGGTGCTCGGCGAGCACCGGGGCCGCGGCGGAGTCCAGGATCAGCAGGTGCATCTCGACGCCGAAGTGGCGTGCGCCGTAGGCGGCTTCCGCTCCGATGGCGGCGATCGTATCGGTGCAGGCGCGGTTGGTGGGGAGGGTCAGGCAGACACGGCGCACGAGGTCTCCCCGCTCTGACCGGGAGCCGTGTCCATGTCCGCGTCCCCCGGGGCAGCCGCGGCCATGCCCGTGTCCGCGTCCGCGACCGCGTCCGTGTCCGCGTCCGCGACCGCGTCCGCGACCGCGTCCGCGACCGCGTCCGCGTCCGTCTCCGTCTCCGTCTCCGTCTCCGTCCAGGAGGTGAGCCCGAGGAGGCGGCGCCCGAGGGGATTGAGGGTGGCCGTGGGGTAGCGCTCGGCTTCGGGACGCACCGGATCGCCGACCAGGGTGCGGTTCCAGCGGGGGGTGCGCAGGTGCCGCCAGGACTCGACGCGGGAGCGCCGCAGCCGCTCGTGCTCCTCCAGCGCCGGCATCATCGAGAGGTACTGGACCGCGCGCGCCCCGTCCGTCGAGGTGTTGCGCGCGACGCCGTGGGCGAGGAGGCCGTTCCAGATCAGCAGGTCGCCGGGGCGCAGCTCGGGCCGCACGACGGGGAATTCGGTACGGTCCACATCGGGCCGCAGCGGGTCCCGGTCGGCCGGCTGGGCGGTCTTCCACTCCTCGAACCGCCGGAACAGCTCCGGGTTGCACTGGAATCCGCCCAGTTCGGGGCTGGTGTCGTTGAGCGCGATGATGCCCTGCACGCGCTGCGGGGGGACGCCGAGGGTGGTGTCGATGTCCCAGTGCAGCTCGATGTCGAAACCCCGGTCCGTGGGGTCGATCAGGGCGCGGTCGCGGTTCTTGACGTTGGGCGGGTTGAGGTTCAGCCGGTCCAGCGTCACCCACAGCTCCTCGCAGTCCCAGACGTCCACGAAGGAGTCGTACACCCGCTGCGACTGGCGGCTGTCCCAGAGCAGTTGGTGGTGGTAGGCCTCGACGAAGCCGTAGACGTGCAGCTGCTGGTCCAGCTCCGAGCGGAACGGCCGGTCCTCGTGCCAGGTGTCGGGCCGGTCCGGGTCCAGGCCCTGGAAGTCCCACGTGAAGTCCAGCAGGCGGCGCGCCTCGTGGGCCGGTATCGCCTCCCGCACGATGACGTATCCGTAGGTCTGCCAGTGGGCGAAGTCCGCTTCGGAGAGCACCCGCAGCGGCCGTGACTTCTTCAGTTCCCGCAAGGTCGTCTGGGCCAGGTAGGACTCGCCGTCGGCGCTGAAGTAGGGACGGTCGGACGGCGCCCGGTGCAGCCTGGGGCGGGGACGGCGGGGGCGACCGTCTGGAGCGGAAGTCGTCATGTTCAGCAGGATTGGTTTAGACCATAGCTGCTGTCAAGTGCCGTCTCAATATGCTGATTGGGTTGCATTCGATCCCGAAACACCCCTCGCGCCGATGATCGCCGGTATGACAACTTTGGTCTAGACAATCCCCGAGATGCTGGCTTAGTGTCCTGGTGACGCAGCTCCTGTCCCCGGCGGAGCGTCAGCCGCCTTCCTCGCTGTGCCGAGGTCAACGGCGGCCCCGTCCACGGCCGTTCGCACCGTCGCGCCCAGGTCGCGGCACGCACGTTGCGCCCATCCGGCCGACGCCCTCGACGACTGTTCATCCACGCCCACAGGGAGCGGATCTCCATGAGCACACCCAGCATCACCGCCTTGCCGGACGGCGGTCTGAAGAACCCCGGTCCGGGCCTGATCACGCTGGACCCGGTCCACACCGCCCTGCTACGCGGTCTCGACGACCTGCTCACCGGGCTCGCCGCGCGGCTCGCCGCCCCCGAGGTGATGGGGCCGCCGCTGCTCGCCGCCGAAGGGCTCGCGCGACTGGACTACTTCCGCAACTTCCCCCATCTGGGAGTCTCCGCCGGGCGGTTCGCACCGGAGGCGTTCGACGCGCTGGCGGCCGGTGACGCGCCCGGCGAGCTCTCCCTGCGGCCGACCGGCCACCTGCTGCCGTCCGCCACCTGCTACGGACTGCTGCTCTCCCTGGAGGGCCGGGACGTCGGCGAGGACGGCCTGCGGCTCTCCGCCACCGGCCGCTGCTTCCGAAACGAGACCCACTACGACGGGCTGCGCCGCCTGTGGGGCTTCCACATGCGCGAAGTGCTGTACCTCGGCACGCAGCAGGGCGCGGTGGAACACCTGGCGCAGGGCGCCGAGTTCGTCCAGGAGCTGGCCGGGCGCCTCGGGCTGGACCTGACCCGCGCCGTGGCCGACGACCCCTTCTACGACAAGGGCGGATCCCGGGCCCGGCTGATGGCCCTGGATCCGGTCAAGCACGAGTTCAACGCCCCCGACGGCACCGCGATCGCCTCCGTGAACCGGCACCGCAACTTCTTCGGCGAGCGCCTCGGCATCCGCGCGGGTTCGCACGGACCGGTCTACAGCGCCTGCGTCGCCTTCGGCGTCGAGCGCTGGGTCCACGCGATGATCCTCGCCCACGGCACCCCGGAGCGGGCGCTGGAGCGCCTGCGCGACGCCGCGGCCTGAGCCCTGCCCGACACCACCGCACCAGCACCAGCACCAGCACGATCACGAGCAAGGAGGGCACCCGCCCCATGGAACGCATCGCCGCGTGGCTCCACGAGAAGAACCCCGGGCTGGAGGGCGCGATCGGGGCCGACGAGGACCTCATCGAGGCCCGCCTGATCGACTCGATGGACTTCCTCGAGTTCATCGACCTCCTGGAGGAGATCTCCGGCTCCACCATCGACCTCCAGGACGTCACCATCGACGACTTCCGCACGCTCGCCCGCGTCCGGGAGCGCTTCTTCCCCACCTCCGCACTGGCCGACGCCTCCGCGTCGGCCGGGTGACCGCCCGCCCGTGACCGGCCCCCCGGTGCCGGGCCGCGCGGACCCGTACCGGGGGGAGCGCCCGTACGCCGGTGAGGGCCTGCACGGCGGGGAGGCCCTCACCGGCCGCACGGGCGCGGAGGTGGGAGCCGCGGAGGTGGCGGTGGTGGCGGTGGTGGCGACCACCGGGGAGGTGCTGGCCCACCCGGAGCTGCACGAGGGGCTGCTCGCGCCGTGGGAACGGCGGCGCCTCGCCCGGATCCGGGTGCCGGGCCGCCGCGACGACGTGCTGGCGGCCCGGCTGCTGGTACGGCTGTGCGCCGCCCGGTTCACCGGTCTCGCGCCGGGCGCGTCGGCCCCGGCCCAGTACTGCGCCGGGTGCGGACGCTCCGGGCACGGGCGCCCGTACCTGCCCGGCCACCCCGGGGTGGGCGTCAGCCTGAGCCATGCCGACGGGCTGGCCGCGGCCGCCGTGGGGCCCGGCGCGGTCGGCGTCGACGTGGAACCGTCGGCGCGCCGCCCCGGCTCCCTGGGAGTGCTGCGGCGGATGGTCCCCGACGCCGCCCTGCGCGAGGCCACCGCGCAGCCGGACCCCGGTGCTGCGCTGCTGCGGCTGTGGGTGCGCCGCGAGGCGCTGTTCAAGGCCGGCGGGGAGGAGGTACGGCTGCTGGAGTGGACGGACCACCGGCGCGGGGCCGTGGTGGCGGTGGCCGGTGCCGCCCCGGTCACGGTCTTCTCCGCCGACTGACCCCGGCGGGGCGCCGGCCGTTCAGGCTCCGACGTCCCGGGCGCGGAAATCCTCCAGCGTCTCGCGCCGCACGAGCAGCCGTGCCGCGCCCCCGTGGACGGCGACGACCGCGGGACGGCCGACGAGGTCGTACCCGGACGCCATCGACAGCTGGTACGCGCCGGCCACCGGCACCGCGAGCAGGTCGCCGGGACGCACGTCCCCCGGCAGGGGCACGCCGGCCGCGAGCACGTCGCCCGCCTCGCAGTGGCGGCCGACGACGGTCGCCGGGCCCGGCGGGGCCGTCGAGTGCCGGCCGACCAGTCGCGGCGCGTAGCGCACCCCGTACAGGGCGGGCCGCGGGTTGTCGCTCATGCCGCCGTCGACCGCGACGAAGACCGTCCCGGCCGTGCGCTTGACGGCGAGCACCCGGTAGAGGGCGACCCCGGCCGGTCCGACGACGGCCCGCCCCGGCTCGACGGCCAGGCGCGGCACGGGCAGCCCGGCGGCCGCGCAACCCGCGGCCAGCTCGGCGCGCAACCCGCGGGCCAGGGCGGCGAGGTCGAGGGCCGCCTCGCCCGGCCGGTAGGCGACCGCGTGGCCGCCGCCCATGTCCAGCTCGGGCAGGGCGACCCCGTGCGCGTCCCGGACCCGGGCCATCAGTCCCACCATCCTGCGCAGGGCCACGAGGTAGGGCTTCACGGAGGCGATCTGCGAGCCGATGTGGCAGTGCAGCCCGGTGAGTTCGAGCTGCGGCTGGCCGAGGACCCGGCTGATCGCGTGCTGCGCGCCCCCGTCGGTGAGGGACAGGCCGAACTTCTGGTCGTCCGTACCGGTACGGATCTTGCCGTGGCCGCCCGCCGAGACGCCGGGCACCACCCGCACCATGACCTTCTGGTGGCCGCCGGGACCGACGGCGGCGGCGATCCTGGCGATCTCGGAGGGACCGTCGATGACGATCCGCCCCACGCCGAGCCGCAGCGCCGTCTCCAGGTCGCGGGGCGACTTCGCGTTGCCGTGCAGCACGATCCGCTCGGGCGGGAACCCGGCGGTGACCGCGAGCTCCAGCTCCCCGGCCGAGCAGACGTCCAGGCCGAGCCCCTCCTCGCGCACCCAGCGGACCACGGCGCGGGACAGGAAGGCTTTGGCGGCATACAGCACGTCCGCGTCCGGGAACGCCTCCCGGTAGCTCCGGCAGCGCCCGCGCACCTCGCCCTCGTCGAGCACGTACACCGGTGTGCCGAAGCGCTCGGCGATCTCGCCGAGCGGCACCCCGGCGACGCCGAGGCCGCCGTGCGGGAGCGGGGCCGCGGACGCGGGCCACACGGACGGCTCGTCGGCCGCGGCGGGGCCGGGGGCAAGGGCCGGTGGTTCGGGGAGGCCGGTGACGGTCATGTGCGATCCCTCGTCTGTGATCCCTCGGAGGCGGACCGGGCGGTGGCCCCGGCGGCCTGCCGGACCGGTGGCCGTGGTGCCGGCGCCGGCGCCGGTGGTCGGGCGTCCGGTGCCGGTGCGGCCGGGGGAGCGGTCAGCGTGGGGTCGACCGTGATCAGGGAGGCGCCGAGCGGTGCGGTCATCGACCGCAGCGCTGCTTCCGAGAGCCGGATCCAGGGCTGGGCCGCGCCGAGCGTGGCGGCCAGCCGGTCCGGGCCGGTGAAACCGACGGCGGTGCGCGCCCCCAGCGGGGTGCGGAACAGCCGCAGCACCCGGTGGGCCCCGCCCGGCCGGGCGGGTACGCACAGGGGCCGGGCCGGGGCCGGATCCTCGGGTTCGGGATCGGGCTCGTCGGCGTACCGGATCAGACACATGGGGCCTCCCAGGGGAACCACGCGTGACGCGAGGGGTGGTGGGGGCCCCGGCCGCGGGGAGGTGGCCGGGGCTCCGACGGCGAAGCTATCCCCGGGGCGGGGCGCCCCGGACCGCCCCGTAACGCGTCCCATACGGGGCCCGCCCGAGTCCTGACGCGTCACTGACGGCCACGGCCGACCCGGGAGGTTATCCACAGGTTCCGGCGGGCGGAGCCGGGTGTCCGCGCGTGCCGTTAGGCTTCGAGGATGGCCCTTCCGGACGCATCCCCCGAGATCTCCGACGCGCTGCAGGTACTGCACCGCGTCTTCGGCTACAGCTCTTTCCGCGGTGAGCAGCAGGAGATCATCGAGCAGGTCGTCGGCGGCGGCGACGCCCTCGTCCTGATGCCGACCGGTGGCGGCAAGTCGCTCTGCTACCAGATCCCGGCGCTGGTCAGAGAGGGCACGGGCATCGTGATCTCGCCGCTCATCGCCCTGATGCAGGACCAGGTGAACGCGCTCACCGCGCTCGGGGTGCGGGCCGGATTCCTCAACTCCACGCAGGACTTCGAGGAGCGTCAGGCCGTCGAGCGGGCCTTCCTGGACGACGAGCTGGACCTGCTCTACCTGGCCCCCGAGCGGCTGCGCACCGAGAGCGCGCAGCGGCTGCTCGACCGCGGCAAGGTGTCGCTCTTCGCCATTGACGAGGCCCACTGCGTCGCCCAGTGGGGTCACGACTTCCGGCCCGACTACCTCGCGCTCTCCATGCTCCACGAGCGCTGGCCGAAGGTGCCGCGGATCGCCCTGACCGCGACGGCCACCGAGGCGACCCACGCCGAGATCGTGGCACGCCTCGGCCTGGAGGACGCCCGGCACTTCGTCGCCAGCTTCGACCGGCCGAACATCCAGTACCGGATCGCCCCCAAGAACAACCCGCTCAAGCAGCTGCTGGAGCTGATCCGGGCGGAGCACGACGGGGACGCCGGAGTCGTCTACTGCCTCTCGCGGGCCTCGGTGGAGAAGACGGCGGCCTTCCTCGTGGAGCAGGGCATCGAGGCCGTGGCCTACCACGCGGGGATGGACGCCCGGACGCGGGCGGCGAACCAGGCGCGCTTCCTGCGGGAGGACGGCATCGTGGTGGTCGCCACGATCGCCTTCGGCATGGGCATCGACAAGCCGGACGTGCGCTTCGTGGCCCACCTCGACCTCCCGAAGTCCGTCGAGGGCTACTACCAGGAGACCGGCCGCGCCGGCCGCGACGGCGAGCCCGCCACGGCGTGGCTGGCGTACGGCCTCCAGGACGTGGTCCAGCAGCGCAAGCTCATCGAGGGCTCCGAGGGGGACGAGGCGCGCCGCCGCTCCCTGGGCATGCACCTCGACGCGATGCTCGCGCTGTGCGAGACGGTCGACTGCCGCCGGGTACGGCTGCTGGAGTACTTCGGGCAGTCGGGCGAGCCGTGCGGCAACTGCGACACCTGCCTGACGCCCGCGGAGTCCTGGGACGGGACGGTCGCGGCGCAGAAACTGCTCTCCACGGTGTGGCGCCTCGCCAAGGAGCGGCGCCAGAAGTTCGGCGCCGGGCAGATCATCGACATCCTGCAGGGCAAGAAGACGGCCAAGGTCATCCAGTTCGACCACGACGCCCTGTCGGTCTTCGGCGTCGGGGCGGATCTGAGCACCGCGGAGTGGCGCAGCGTCGTGCGCCAACTGCTGGCGCAGCGGATGCTGTCGGTGGAGGGCGAGTACGGCACGCTCGTCCTGTCGGGGGACAGCGGCGAGGTGCTGGGCGGGCGCCGCACCGTCCCGCTGCGCAAGGAGAAGGCGGTCGCCGCCGCGGCTCGCAAGGATTCCGGACCGCGCTCCGGCAAGGGCGCGCGCGTCCCGGTCGACCTGCCGGCCGCGGCCGAGCCGGTCTTCCTCGCCCTGCGCACCTGGCGGGCCGCGACCGCCCGCGAGCAGGGCGTACCGGCGTACGTCGTTTTCCACGACGCGACGCTGCGGGAGATCGCGACCCGGCTGCCCACCACGGCGGAGGAACTGGGCACCATCGGCGGCATCGGCGAGGCCAAGCTCACCAAGTACGCGGAGGGTGTCCTGGACACCGTGGCGGAGTGCCGCGCCGGCGCGCCGACGGCCGCCCCCGCGGGCGGACCCGACCCCGAGCCGCCCGCCGCCGCCCCCGCGCGCCCGGCCCCCGCGCGCCCGGCCCCCGCCGCCCGCGCGGCGGCCCCGCGCCGCCCCGCGGCGTCCGACGCCGACGAGCCGCCCTTCGACCTGGAGGAGATGGACCCGCCGTGGGACGACTGGGAGTGACCGGCACCGGGGAGTAGGAGCAGGGACGGACTCACGAGCCGGCGGCCGCGCCGGGGCCCCTCATCCGCTCCCGAGGGCAGCGACGGCCGCGACCAGGCGGTCCCAGAACAGGTCCGTCTCCAGGCGCACCGCGACCCGGGCGTTGACCGGGCGGTCCACGTAGCGGTGCGGATCCACCACGGTGGCGCCGCGGGTGTACCGCCCGTGCAGCTCCACGACGACGTTCGCGTCGATGCAGTGCACGATCCCGGGGTCGATGACGCGGGCCACCGCGACCGGGTCGTGCAGCGGCGGGTGCGGGAAGCCCCACAGGGTGCGGTACGTCGACCCGAAGAAGGTCAGCAGCTCGGCGCAGGTGCGGCCCAGGGGCGTACCGAGCCCCTCGAAGCGGGCCACCACCTCGGGCGTGGCCAGCGCCTGGTGGGTCACGTTGAGCCCGCACATCGTGACGGGCACACCGCTGCGGAAGACGATGTCGGCGGCCTCCGGATCCGTGAAGACGTTGAACTCGGCCGCCGGGGTCCGGTTGCCCCGTTCCGTCGAGCCGCCCATCAGCACGATCTCGCGGATCCGGGAGACGTCCTCGGGATGGCGGGTCAGCAGCAGGGCGATGTTGGTCAGCGGCGCGGTGGGCACGAGGGTGACCGGCTCGGGATGCTCCCACAGCAGCCGGTGGATCAGGTCCACCGCGTGCTCCGGCACGACGTCCACCGTCGGCTCGGGGAACATCGGCCCGTCGAGGCCGGACGCGCCGTGCACGTCGTCCGCGACGCCGAGCGCCTGGACCAGCGGCCGGTCGCAGCCCGCTGCGACGGGTACGCCCGTGATGCCCGCGACCGTGCAGACGCGCCGCGCGTTCAGGGTGGTCTTCTCCAGCGTCTGGTTGCCCGCGACCGTGGTGACGGCCAGCAGGTCGACCGCCGGGTCGCCCGCCGCCAGCATGATCGCGAGGGCGTCGTCGTGGCCGGGGTCGCAGTCGATGATGATCGGTACGGGCACGTCACTCCTGCCGACGGGGACCGTGGTCCCCGCCAGTGTGCCGCCGCGGCGGGCAGCCGGCCAGGGGGCGCCCGGGAGGCGGGGTCGCGCCGACGGGCAGACGATGGATCCGTGCGGACGTGGTTCCCGGGCCGCCCGCCCGGGCGTCCCGGAGCCGACTGCGACTGCGGACGGCGCTACGAGGACACCGCGGCGTGGGTGCAGGTGCCAGATGAACGAGCACATCCCGGTCGACGAGCTGCTCAACAGTGCCGCGCAGGCCGCGGGGGGCTGGCTGGGCGCGCTCCCCGTCGCGCTGGTCGCCATCGGCGCCGACGGGACGATCGTGCGCTGGAACCAGGCCGCGCAAGGACTGCTGGGCTACAGCCCGCCGCAGATGGTGGGGCGGCACATCGCCGACCTGCTGCACCCGGGCGCCGACCGGAGCCTGGGCCGCTCCCTCTGGGAAGCCGCGGCCAGCGGGCGGGGGGTGATGGGCACGGTGACCGCCTGGCACCGGGACGGGCACCCGCTGGAGGTGGAGATCTGGGCCTCGCCGGTCTCGGACCGCCAGAACAGCTCCGCCACCGTGCTGGTCTTCGCCGCCGACGCCCACGCGGCGCGCCGGATCCGGGGGGCGTCGGCCGTCTGGGACGGCCTCTTCTCCCGCTCTCCCGTCGGGATCGCGATCCTCGACACGCAGCTGCGGTTCCTCCAGGTCAACGCCGCGCTCGAAGAGATGAACGGCCTGCCCGAGTCGGCGCACGTGGGCCGCGGCCTGGCCCAGATCCTCCCGGAGGTGAACGCCCGCGAGATGGAGGACGCCATGCGGCAGGTCCTGGAAACGGGGGAGCCCGTCCTGGACCGCCGCCGGGTCGGCCGTACCCCCGCCGAACCGGACCAGGACCGGGTGTGGTCCTGCTCGTACGTCCGCGTGGAGGACCCCGCACGGATGCCGATCGGGGTGATCGCCTCGCTCGTCGACATCACCGCCCAGCAGCGCGACCACCTGGAGGCCGAAGCGGGACGGCGCAGGCTCGCGCTGCTCAGCGAGGCCAGCATCCGCGTCGGCTCCAGCCTGGACCTGGAGCGCACCGCGCAGGAACTCGCCGAACTCGCCGTGCCGCGCCTCGCCGACGCGGTCACGGTCGACGTCCTGGAGGCGCTGGCCCAGGGCGACGAACCCGGCAGGGGGCTGACGGGCGGGGCCGCCCTGCGGCGCCTGGGCAAGGCCCCGCTGTCCGGATCCCCGGTGACCGACCTGCTGGCCCCCCTCGGCAGGACGCTCGTCTTTCCCGCGAACGCCCCCTACACCCAGGCCCTCGCGGCCCGGCAGCCCTTCCTGATCGCCCGGCTCGACCAGGAGGCGGCCGCTCCCGCCGCCCGGTACTCGGCCAAGCCCGGGCAGCTGGTCGAGGTGGGCGTGCACTCCTTCGTCATGGCGCCCCTGGTGGCCCGGGAGACCGTGCTCGGCGTGGCCACCTTCTACCGCACCCGCCCGGTCGGACCCTTCGGCGCGGAGGACGTGACCCTCGCGGGCGAACTGACCGCCCGCGCCGCGCTCAGCATCGACAACGCGCGGCTCTACCACCGTGAGCACGAGACCGCGGTCATCCTCCAGCGCAGCATGCTCCCGCAGCACATCACCCCGCCGCGCGGCATCGAGGTCAGCCACCGCTACCTCCCCGCCAGCGACGTCAACGAGGTCGGCGGGGACTGGTACGACGTCCTGACCCTGCCCGACGGCAAGGCGGGCCTGCTCATCGGCGACGTGATGGGGCACGGCATCGCCGCGGCCGCGGTCATGGGCCGCCTGGCCGCCTCCGTACGGGCCCTCGCGCGCCTCGACCTGTCCCCGGTCCGGCTGCTGCGCCAGCTGGAGGCGACCCTCGACGACCTCGCCGAACCGATGCTGGCCACCTTCCTGTACGTCGTCTGCGACCCGGCCACCGGGCACTGCACCGTCACCCGCGCCGGGCACCCGCCGCCCGCGCTGGCCCTGCCCGACGGCACGGTCCGGCTCCTGGACACGCCGCCCGGGGTGCCCCTGGGGGTGGGCGGCATCGACTTCACGCCCACCGAGGTCACCGTGCCCCCCGGCAGCCTCCTCGTGCTCTACACGGACGGCCTGATCGAGGCCCGCGGCTGCGACCTCGACGACCGCCTGGCCGAACTCACCCGGCTGCTCGCGGACCCGCAGCGCCAGCTGGACCACGTCTGCGACTCACTGATCACCCACCTCGTCCCGGCGGCGGCCGACGACGACGTCGCCCTCCTGGTCGCCCGCATCGGCTTCTAGGGGCGGGTTCCGTGCGGTGCGGGCCCTCCCGGCCGTCTAGGCTCCCGGCATGACCCAAGTGACCGCGCCCTTCTCGCTGTTGCCCGGATCCGCCGCCTCGCCGGTGATCCTGCACGTCCCGCACTCCTCGCGCGTCGTGCCCCCGGCCGTCCGCGCGGACATCGTGCTGGACGATCCCGCGCTGGCCCGGGAGTTGGACCACATCACCGATGCCCACACCGCCGACATCGCGGCGGCGGCCGCCGCGATGTGCGCCGTCACGCCGTGGCGGTTCGTCAACGGGCTGTCCCGGCTGGTCGTCGACCCCGAGCGGTTCCCCGACGAGCGCGAGGAGATGCTGGCCGCGGGCATGGGGGCGGTGTACACGCGCACCACCCACCGGGAGCCGCTGCGTCCGGCCGGCTTCGACGCCGGGCCGCTGCTCGACCGCTACTTCCGCCCGTACGCCGAAGCGATGACCCGGGCCGTGGGGGACCGGCTGGCGGCCGTCGGGCGGGCCGTGATCATCGACGTGCACTCCTACCCGACCCGGCCCCTCCCGTACGAACTGCACGGCGCGGGCCCCCGCCCGCCGGTCTGCCTCGGCACCGACCCCTTCCACACCCCGGCTCCGCTCCTCGCCGCGGCGCAGAAGGCGTTCGCGGGCTTCGGCGGCACGGGGCTCGACAGCCCCTTCGCCGGTACGTACGTGCCGCTCGCCCACTACGGCGAGGACGCCCGGGTCGGCGCGCTGATGATCGAGGTCCGCCGGGACGGGTACATGACCGAGCCGGGCGGCCCCGCCGGGCCGGGCCTCGAACCGCTGGCGGCGGCCCTGGCGGAACTGGTGGACAGCCAGACCGCGTAACAACGCGTCATCGGCCGGGGTACGAGGAGGGGCGGGGCAGTGGTGGGAACCGAATGGGGATCGCCGACGGCGCGGGGCGCGGGGCTCGGGCCGGTCGCGGTCCTCGCCGCGCTGGTGGTGGTCGTCCTCGGGGTCCGGTACGCCGGGCACGGCCGGCCGGGGACGGTCGACGGGTGGCTCCGGCCGGTGGACGACCTGCGGCCGCCCTGGCGGCGCGTCGCGCTCTTCCTGGACTTCCTGGGGGAGCCCGTGGGGGCGGCGCTGCTGGTCGCGGCCGCCGTCGCGGCCTGCCTGCTGCTGCGGCGTCCGCGCACGGCGCTGCTCGCCGTCGCCGGACCCGGCGCGGCCGTGGGGGCGGCGACGCTGCTCAAGCACCTGGTGGGCCGCACCATCCACGGCGGGTACCTGAGCTACCCGAGCGGGCACACCGCCTTCCTCACCGCGCTCGCCCTCGTGGCGGCGCTGGCGGCGACCCGGCGGGCCGCACCGGGCAGGACGGCCGCCACCCTCCTCGTGCTCGCCGCGGCCCTGGCCGCGGGCGCCGCCATGGGCTGGGCCCAGGTCGCCCTGGGCGCGCACTACCCGACCGACGCCCTCGGCGGCTGGTGCACGGCCCTGGCGCTGGTCCCGGCGACCGCGTGGGCGCTCGACCGATGGACCAACGCTCCCACCAGCAAGCACATCTGACCTGCCGTCACCTCACACCCGGTGGCGGAACACGGGCTTCACCGGCCGCCCGCCCAGCCAGGGCGCGGGATCGCCGGCCTCCAGTGCCTTGCGGTACACGGCGCACGCGCGGGCCACCACCTCGACCGTGTGGTCGATGTCGGCCTCGTCGAGCGCGCTGCTCACCACGAACGACGGGGCCAGCACTCCCTCCTCCAGGAGCCGGCGCAGGAACAGGGTGCGGTAGGGCTGTGACGGCTGCAGGTCCCCGTCGAGGGTGGCGAAGACCAGGTTGCTGGCCCGGCCCCGGACGACGAGGTGGTCGCCGACGCCCATGGCGGCCGCGGCCTCCCGGACACCGGCGGCCAACCGCTCGCCGAGGGCGTGCAGGTGCGCCGTGACGCCCTCCTCGGCGTAGAGGGTCTGCACGGCCATCGCGGCGGCCAGCGCGTGCGTTTCCGCCCCGTGCGTGGTGGACAGCAGGAACACCCGGTCGCCGCGGTGGCGCAGCCCGCCCCACTCCATCAGGTCCCGTCGCCCGGCCAGCGCGGCGACGGCGAACCCGTTGCCCAGCGCCTTGCCGAAGGTGGAGAGGTCCGGGACGACGCCGTACAGGCCCTGGGCGCCCGCCTCGGACCAGCGGAAACCGGTGATCATCTCGTCGAAGACGAGGACGCAGCCGTACCGGTCGGCCAGCTCGCGCAGTCCCACGAGGTACCCGGGCGGGCCGACGGGTTCGACGATCAGGCAGGCGACCTCGTCCCGGTAGCGGGTCAGCAGCTCCTCAGCGGCGGCCAGGTCCCCGTAGGGGAACGTCACGGTCAGTTCCGTGACCGCCGCCGGAATGCCGGCGGACATCGGCGTGGTGCCGATGAACCAGTCGTCGACGGAGAAGAACGGCTGGTCGCGGCAGACGGCCACCCGCGGGCGCCCGGTGACGGCGCGGGCCAGGCGCACCGCGGCGCTGGTGACGTCGGAGCCGTTCTTCGCGAACTTGACCATCTCCGCGGTCGGCACCGTGGCCAGGAAGCGTTCCGCGGCGTCGACCTCCACGATGGACGGCCGGACGAAGCTGCCGCCGCGCTCCAGTTCCCGCCGCACCGCGTCGAGCACGCGGGGGTGGGCGTGGCCGAGGCTGACCGACCGCAGGCCGGAGCCGTACTCGACGTAGCGGTTGCCGTCGACGTCCCACACGTGGGCGCCGCTGCCGTGGCTGATGACGGGCGCCATGTCCTGCGGATACTGGTCGTCGCCCTTGGCGTAGGTGTGCGCGCCGCCGGGGACCATGGCGTGCAGCCGCGCGTTGGCCTCCAGCGACCGCGACCGGGGCAGGGGGGACTCTGCTTCAGTGGCCATGCGGCGTCACCCCTCCCGTCGCCGCAGGACCTCGGCGAGGCTCGGCGCCTTGCGGTCCCGCTCGGACACCGACGCGGCCGCCAGCGGCCAGGGGACGGCCAGTTCGGGGTCGTCGAAGGCGATCGTCACGTCCTCGGCCGGATCGTGCGGGCGGTCGATCCGGTACGAGACGTCCGCCGCGTCGGTCAGGGCCTGGAAGCCGTGCGCGCAGCCCGCCGGGACGTACACGCTCGCCTGCGTGTCGCCGGACAGGTCGAAGTGGGCCTGGTTGCGGTAGGTCGGCGAGCCGGGCCGCAGGTCCACGACCACGTCGAACACCCTGCCGTACGAGCACCGCACGAGCTTGGCCTCCCCGGCGCCCGCGCGCAGGTGCAGGCCGCGCAGTACGCCCCGGACCGAGCGGGACACGCTGTCCTGGACGAAGGCGTCCGGATCGAGGCCCACCGAGCGCAGCACTGCGGCGTCGAAGGTGCGGCAGAAGAAGCCGCGTTCGTCGGCGTACGGCGTCGGTTCGAACAGGTACGCTCCGGCGATCTCCGGGACTTCGGTCGCCTTCATTCGGCCTCCTCCATGACGTGGGCGTGGGCGCGGGCGGGTGCGGCGGCCGGGAAGAGGGCCGCGCTCAGGGCGGTGAACTGCTGCCGGACGCCGCGGGCGGCGGCCAGGTTGCGCTCGCCGAGGGTCCGCCGCAGCTGCGCCGACCGCTCCTCCAGCGAACGGAACTGTTCGAGCAGCCGGTCGGCGTCGACCTCGCGGGCCGGGTGGCAGTACGCGCCGAGACCCATCCGGTCCATGAGCGCGCCGCTCTTCGCCGCGTAGGTGACGGCGAGCGTCGGCGTGCCGGCCTTCAGCGCACAGATCAGGTTGTGGTAGCGGATGGCCACCGCCGAGTCGACGGCCGCCAGTTCCTTCATCAGGTCGGCCAGCGAGGCCGTCTCGGCGGCGGTGACCAGCGGTGAGTCCACCGCGTCGAGGATCGCGGCGACCACCGGCGCGTCCACCCCGTCGCCGGTCAGCAGCCGGACCGGCCTGCCGTCCGCGACCAGCGCGCGGACGAACCGGATCGTCCCCTCCAGGTAGCGCCGGTGGATCTCCTCGGCCCGCGCGCGGTCGTCGTCGCCGCCGCGGAAGGCCATGACGCCGACGCAGACCGGGCCCCCCGGGCCCGCGGGCTCCCTCGCCGGCCCGGAGGGCAGGGAGAAGGCGAGGTCGGGGTAGACCTCGTCGCGCGCGGTGTCCACGCCCATCGCGCGCATCGCGTCGCGGGAGGGCTCGTCGCGGTACGACCGGTAGGCGGCGAGCCGCGCCGACCAGCGGACCAGCGCCCGGGTCGGCCGGCTGCCGATCTCGGCGGCGCCGACGCTGACCAGCGCGACCCGGGTGCCGAACAGCCGCCCGGACGCGCAGAGCAGGAACAGCGCGTACGGGAAGCCCCACGGCCGCAGCGGCAGCGTGGCCTCCAGGACGCCCATGCCGGGCACGATCACCACGTCGTGCCGGCGGACCCAGGCGGCCGTGCGCACGGCGTCGACCAGCTTGCCCACCGCCTTCCCCGCGACCGCGCCCGCCCGCGACGCGGTCCGGTACTCCCCGCGGTACCAGTGCAGCCGCGTCGCGGGGATCCCGTACCGCGCCGCGACGCTCTCCGGTCCGCCGCACAGGGCGTCCACGACCGCCTCCGGATGGTCGGCGCGGAGGTAGCCGAGCACCGCTTCCAGGGACCCGTCGTTCCCGAGGTTGCCGGATCCGAGCAGGCCGAACAGCCCGACGCGCACCGGCGGCGCGCCCGCCGCGCTCATGCCTTCCTCCCCGAGCGTCCGGCGACGAGGGCGTCGAGGGAGACGGCGAACCGGTCCGGGTCGACCGGTGTACGGTCCTCCACCCGCTCACCCGCGCCCGGCCGCACCCGGCTGGCCATCCAGGCGGCCAGGTGCCGGTGGCACGCGCGCCGGTCCGCGGCGGACAGCGGCGCCCGCCGCACCGCGGAGACGAAGCCCCAGACGTACTCGGCGAGCAGCCGCGGCGTCGGGTGCAGCGGGCCCGCCCGGCGCGGATCGAGGTTGGCGCAGCGGGCGCGCTTGCCGGGGTTCGCCCGCTCGGCGCGGGTGGGGTGGTCGCGGCGGAAGTACAGCAGCTCCGGGACCTGGTGGAAGCGCCCGTGCAGGGCGATCTCGGCAACGAAGGTGCGGTCCGCGTGGTGGTAGCTGTCGAGCGGTTTCACCCGGCGCAGCACCTCGGTCCGGATCACCCCGTAGAAGTCGTCGCCGCCGGGCTCGAACAGCAGGCTGCGGAAGCGCTCCGGCGCGTGCGCGGAGCCGGTGTCCAGCGTGTAGTCGTACGGGACCTTCACCCGGCCCGCGCCGTCGATGACGGCCTGGTCGGTGTGCGCGAGGATCACGTCCGGCCGTTCGTCCAGCGCCTCCACGCAGCGCCGCAGCAGGTCCCGGCCGTACAGGTCGTCGTGCGAGGCCCACTTGAACAGCTCGCCGCGGCACTCGGCGAAGACGCGGTTGTGGTTGGGTGAGGCGCCGATGTTGCGGGGCAGCCGCAGGTAGCGGATGCGCGGGTCCCGCCCGGCGTAGCTCAGGCAGATGTCCCGGGTGCCGTCGGTCGAAGCGTTGTCGCAGATCACCAGCTCGAAGTCCGCGTAGGTCTGGCCGAGGAGCGCGTCGAGCGACTCGGCCAGGTACTCCTCGCCGTTGTAGACGGGCAGGCCGATGCTCAGCCTGGGATGGGCGCTCATGAGGTCCTCACTTCGGGAATGGAGTGGTGGTGGCGCTCGCGCAGGGCGGCCCGCAACTGGAGCCACCACACGACCGAGCCGCTGAGCGTCGCGGCGGCGACGCCCCAGGCGGAGCCGGCCGTGCCGGCGACGGCCGCCCCGCCGAGCCCGCCGCCGACGTAGCAGGCGGAGGCGAAGAGCTGGGAGCGCAGACTGCGCCGGGCCGCGCCGAGCGCGCGCAGTCCGGCCGCCGCGCCGGTGCCCAGACCGGCGCCCGCGACGGCGAGGGTGACCGGTACGACGAGCCGCGCGGCGGAGGGCCAGACGTCGCCCAGCACGAACGCGCCGAGCCGGTCCGGCACCAGCAGCAGCGCCGCGCCCCACAGCAGCGCGGCGGCGGCCTGCCCGCCGCCCAGCAGCAGGCAGAACCGGCCCAGCCGGTGCGGGGCCCGCCGCAGCACCCGCGCCGCCTCGGGCACGGTGACCAGCGAGAGGCCCATCAGGACCGCGAGGAAGGGGCCGAGCAGCAGCTCGGCGCCCCGCACCGCACCCACCGCGCCGAGCCCGGCGATCGCGCCGAGGCCGTACGCCCGCAGCTGGCTCGCGCCGCTGAGGCTGACGTTCTCGACCAGGTACCGGGAGCCCAGGTCGCGCTGCTCGCGGAGCCATCCGCGGGCCCCGCCCGGCCGGGGCCGGATGCCCGACTGGAGGAGGCCGTACGCCGCCGCCACCGTGGCGGAGGCGCCCCAGGCGAGCACGAAGGCCCCCACGCTGCCCGCACGGTCCGCCAGGACCATGGCCGGGACGAGCGCGACGGCCCACACGACGTCGTTGACGAACGCCTTGCGCCCGGCCCCGGCGGCGAAGAACGAGAACCGCCAGGCGTCCTGGAGCAGCAGCCCCGGCAGCATCACGCCGAGGCAGACGAAGGCCGGGCCCAGCCGGCCGCCGAGAGCCAGCCCGGCCACCGCGCACGCCGCGCCGACGGCCGTGCCGACGCCGAGCGCGGTGCCCGACGACCGGGCCACCGCCGCCCGCCAGGACGCGTGCGGCACGCCGCTGAAGCGCACCACGAGCGGATCGGTGGCCAGGCCGCGGGAGACGTTGAGCACCACGCCGTAGGTCACCCAGGCCAGGCCGAACACGCCGAAGGCGGTCACCCCCAGCGAGCGGGCGACGTAGATGCCCACCGCGAAGTTGCTGATGCTGGAGGCCGCCTGGTCGGCCAGTCCCCAGGACAGCCGGCCGAGCAGGGCCCGCTTGGCGGACCCGGCCCGTGTCGTCGCCCGCTCGCCCCCGGCGGTCATCGGCGTCATGCCTTGATCAACCCGGCGGCGCACAGGGCGTCGGCCGCGGCGGCGACGGTGCCGAACGCCAGCCCGGACCGTTCGGCGACCTCCAGCAGGCCGTGCTCGCCGTCGGAGAGGCTGAGCACCCACAGCATGGCCATCTGGGCCTGCTGGGCGTCGCTGCGCCCGCCGAGCGATTCGTACAGCCCGCGCCGGCCCAGCTGCGGTTCGCCGTAGGGGCTGAGGTTGACGTAGCGCCGGTTGCGGTCGAGCACGGTGAACGCCTCGCGGCAGACGGCGAGGGTGTCCGCCATCGCCTCGGGGGAGACGAAGTCCGGGTTGTCCGCCGAGGTGTGGTACTCGGGGTAGCCCGCGTAGGGCGTCCGGCTGAGGGAGCCCACGCCGAGGTCGAAGCCGGGGGAGCAGTACTGCCGCTCGTCATAGCCGTACGGTGTGAACTCGGCGATGCGGTGGGGGCGTTCGGAGGTGCTCAGTACGTGCCGCAGCACCCGGTCGATCTCCGCGTCGCCGCGCCTGCTCTGCTTGTAGGTGAGATCGCCCCGGTCGCCGGCGCAGGCCAGCACCAGGCCGTGCTTGACCCGGTCGATCGACTCCGCGTTGCGGGCCAGCCAGGTGATCGCCCCGATGGTGCCGGGCGCGAAGATGAACCGGTAGGTGTAGTAGGGCCGTTGCTCCGCGAGCGCGCGGGCCAGGAAGACGGCCACCGCGATGCCGGCCAGGTTGTCGTTGGCCAGCGACGGGTGGCACACGTGGCAGGAGACGATCACCTCGTCGGCCACCTGCCCGGGGACCACGTGCTCGGCGTAGGTGAGGTGGCCGTCCGCGAGCGTGGAGTCGACGCGCACCTCGTACGGGCCCTCCGGCAGCGCGTCCAGGGTCTCCTGCGCCAGGCAGAACCCCCACCGCGGCGTGTAGTAGCTGGTCCGGTAGGGCACCCAGGACGGGTGCTCGGGCAGGGTGTACAGGTGCTCGCGCAGCTCGGCCAGCGGCATAGTCGCCGACACCGGCACGCTGTAGCCCAGCACGTGCAGGCTGGACGCGGCGAAGTCGACGACCCGGTGACCCGTGGCGTCGGCGATGTAGGCGTCCCTGACGTTCCATTCCTGCGGCACCGTCCAGTCCAGGACGGGCGTCCCGGTCGGTACCTCGTGCACTTCCAGCGGCAGGTACTCGCCCACGATGTCCAGGGTGGCGCGCACCCCGTCCCCGGTGATGCTGCGGCACAGCGGGTACAGCCGCTCCACCAGCGCGTGCATCCGCGCCCCGACCGCGGTCACCGGCGCCACCGCAGGCTGTCGTCCACGGCTCCGGCGTCCGACGCGGCGCGCAGCACGGCCAGCCGCGTGAAGCGCCGCTCGAAGTCCTCCCGTGTCAGACCGAACTTCCGGTACGCCTCGGCCAGTTCGAGCGCGCCCTCGCGCACCGACCACGCGCACTCGAAGCCGGGCACCGCGGCGCGGAACCGGGCGAAGTCCACCCGGTAGGACCGCGGATCGGCGCCGTTCTCCCCGGTGATCCGCACCCCGGCGCCGGGCACCGCCTCCGCGACCTGGTCGGCGATCTCGGCGACCGTCACGTTGTTGCCCTCGCTGCCGATGTTGAACGCCCGGTCGTGCACCGCCTCCCGCGGCGCGACGAGCGCGGCCGCGAAGGCCCGTGCGATGTCGCCGGCGTGCACCAGCGGGCGCCAGGGGGTGCCGTCGGAGAGCACCAGCACCTCGCCGGACAGGAGCGCGTGGCCCACCAGGTTGTTCAGCACGATGTCGGCGCGCAGCCGGGGCGAGTAGCCGAAGGCGGTGGCGTTGCGCATGTACACGGGGGTGAAGTCCCCGTCGGCCAGCTCGTGCAGGTCGTCCTCCACCCGCACCTTGGACACCGCGTACGGAGTGACCGGGCGCAGCGGGGCGTCCTCGGCGACCAGGTCGTCGCCCCCGGCGGCGCCGTACACCGAGCAGGTCGAGGCGTACAGGAAGCGCCGCACCCCGGCCTCGCGGGCGAGGCGGGCCAGCCGTACGGAGGCGTGGTGGTTGATGTCGTAGGTGAGGTCGGGCGCGAGGGATCCCAGCGGGTCGTTGGACAGCGCGGCCAGGTGGATCACCGCGTCCACCCCCGCCACGTGCTCGGCCGTGACGTCGCGCAGGTCAACCCGGTGCCCGCGCGGGTCCGCGGGCGGCGGCCCGAGGACGCAGTCCGCGAACAGGCCGGCGTCGAGACCGACGACCTCGTGCCCGGCGTCCGCGAGCACCGGGGCCATCACGGTGCCCAGGTAGCCCTGGTGTCCGGTCAGTAGTACGCGCAAGGTCATGCCCCCAGATCGAGAGTGAGTTTGGCGACGGCGTACGCCTCGGCGTAGCGCGCGTGGCATTCGATGCCGCGGATGCGGGCGAGGCCGAGGAAGGCCTCCCGGTCGTACCAGGGCCGGTGCCGTTGCGAGGGGTAGTGCTCCTGGAGCAGCCCGACCTTGCGTTCGGCGACCTCCGGCGACAGCGGCTGGTAGGCCGTCGGGCGGCCGAGGTCGCCGTCCCACTTGACGATCTCGTAGCCGAGCACGAGGTGATCGCGGAACGCGGTGGTCATCAGCTCCGCCACACCGCGGTGGTCCTGGTGCGCGTCCTCGGTGCGCGGGGCGAGGACCAGGTCCGGCTCCGTCCGCCCGCGCAGCTCCTCGACGGCGGCCTTGGCCTCCTCCCAGTGCGCGGGCAGCCGTCCGTCCGGCAGCTTGAGCACGGTCAGGCGCAGGTCGGCGCCCGGGCAGAAGGCGGCGAGCGCGGCCCGCTCCTCGTCCTCCCGGTCGCCGCCGCCACCGGAGAGCACCAGCGCGTCGACGCGGACGCCCGGCCGCGCGAGGCACAGGGTCAGCAGCGTGCCGCCGGCGCCGATGGCGATGTCGTCGCAGTGCGCCCCCACCGCGACGATCCGGTCCAGGGGCCCGGCCCCGAGCCGTATCACGCGGTCCCCGTCCCGGCGCCGGCCGCGCCCGCCCGCGCGGCGTCCCGCTCCCACACGGCCCACGGCCGGTCGCCCTGGGCGTAGGCGGCGTCCAGCGCCGCCCGCTCCTTCACGGTGTCGGTCGGTTTCCAGAAGCCGCGGTGCTGGTGCGCCACCAGCCGCCCTTGTTTGGCCAGTTGGGCGCACCCGTCCGCGACCAGGTCCCCGTTCTCGGGTATGTGGTCGAAGACCTCCTGGCGGAGCACGAAGTAGCCGCCGTTCTCCCACAGCGGCATGTCGCTCACCGCGGTGATGCCCCCCACCAGGCCGTCCTCGCCGAGCTCCACGCAGTGGAACGAGGACTGCGGCGGCACCACCATCATCGACGCGCCGGCGTCGCGCCGGGAGAAGGAGTCGATCATCTGCGGCAGTGGGGCGTCGGTCAGCACGTCCGCGTAGTTGGCGAGGAACATCTCGTCCCCCTCCAGGTGCTGGCGCACCCGGCGCAGCCGCTCGCCGATCGGCGACTCGATGCCGGTCTGCACGAAGGTGATCGTCCAGGAGGAGATGTCGGTGGACAGCAGCTCGGTGCGCCCGCCGCGCAGGACGAAGTCGTTGGACGTGGTCTCCTCGTAGTTGAGGAAGAAGTCCTTGATGTGGTGAGCCCCGTACCCGAGGCACAGGATGAACTCCGTGTGCCCGAAGTACGCGTAGTAGCGCATGACGTGCCAGATCAGCGGCCGGGGGCCGACCATCGCCATCGGCTTGGGCACGTCGTCGGAGGTGCCGCTGCGCATGCGCAGCCCGTAACCGCCGCAGAACAGGACGACCTTCACGGCGTGACCTCCACGATGCTCAGTTCCGGTACCGGGAAGACCAGGCGGCCGCCCCAGTCGTGCACGAAGGACAACTGCTCGACCAGCTCGTCCCGCAGGTTCCAGGGGAGGACGAGCACGTAGTCGGGCCGGTCGGCGGCGATCCGCTCGGGCGCCAGGATCGGGATGCGGGTGCCCGGGGTGAACCTGCCGTGCTTGTACGGGTTGCGGTCGACCGTGTAGGGGAGCAGGTCGGGCCGGATGCCGCAGTGGTTGAGCAGGGTGTTCCCCTTGCCCGGGGCGCCGTAGCCGACGACCGTCTCACCGCGCTCGGCCGCCTCGATCAGGAACCGCAGCAGGTTGCGGCGCACCGTGGCCACCCGGGCGGAGAACTGCGTGTACCCGGACAGCTCCCGCAGCCCGGCCGCCTTCTCGCGGTCCAGCACCTCGGCGACCCGGCGGCTCGGCTCCCCGGCCGCCTCGGCCGGCCGCGCCCACAGCCGGATGGAACCGCCGTGCGTGGGCAGCAGCTCGACGTCCACGAGGGCGAGTCCGCCGCTCGCCAGCGCCCGGATCGCTGAGGCGACCGTGTAGTACTGGAAGTGCTCGTGGTAGATCGTGTCGTACTGGTTCTCCTCGATCAGGGTCAGCAGGTGCTGCACCTCGATGGAGACCCAGCCGTCGTCGGCGACCAGGGAGCGCAGCCCGCGGGTGAAGCCGATCACGTCGGGGATGTGCGCGTACACGTTGTTCGCCACGACCAGGTCCGCCGGGCCGTGTTCGGCCCGGACGGCCGCGCCGGTGTCCGGGTCCAGGAAGGCGGTGAGCGTGGGCACGCCCGCCTCCCGCGCCGCCGCGCCGACGTTCACCGACGGCTCGACGCCGAGGCAGCGGATCCCCCGGTCCACCAGGTGCCGCAGCAGGTACCCGTCGTTGCTCGCCACCTCGACCACGAAGGCGTCGGCGCCCAGCGAGAGGCGCTCGACGGCGCCGGTGACGAACGTGCGCGCGTGCTCCACCCAGGAGGTGGAGTAGGAGGAGAAGTACGCGTACTGCGTGAACGTCTCCTCCGGCGTGATCAGCGGCGGGATCTGCGCGAGCCAGCAGTCGGTGCAGACCCGCAGGTGCAGCGGGTACGTCGGCTCGGGCCGGTCCAGTTCGTCCGCGGCGAGGAAGCTCTCGCACGGCGGTGTCGCCCCCAGATCGACGACGCTCTCCAGCGCGGCCGAGCCGCAGAGTCGGCATCGTGTCATCTAACTGCCCCCATTCCTGCCCGCGCGGGTGACCCGCGCGAGCCAGCTTTCGTCGTGTCCCACCGGCGGCGCGGCGTCCGCACCGCCGGACCGCACCGCGATCGCGGTGCGGTACCCCTCCACCAGGCGCTCCAGACCGACCGCCGGGCTGAAGCCCTGCTCGTACCGGCGCCGGGCCGCCCTGCCCATCTCCCGGTTGACGGCCCGCTCCGCCGTGATCCGGCGCACGCAGGCCGCGAGCGAGGCGGAGTCGCCCGGCCGGTGCAGCAGACCGCTCACCCCGTCCTCGACGAGTTCCACGAAGGCGCCGTGACCGGCGGCGACGGCCGGGACCCCCGCCGCCATCGCCTCCACGACCACCAGGCCGAATGCCTCCAGCCAGGTGGACGGCGCCACCACGGCGACCGCCCGCGCGACGGCCTCCCGGCACTGGTCCGGGTCGTACAGACCGACGCAGCGCACGTCGTCCCGGCCCGCCGCCCAGGCGCCCACCTCTCCCTCCAGCGGCCCCGTACCGGCGATCACGAGCGGGACGCCCACACCGCCACCGGCGGCGAGTTCGTCCCACGCGGCCATCAGCAGCCGCACGCCCTTGGCCTCCGCGAGGCGGCCGAGGTAGAGGAGGTGCTCGCCCGCCCCCGCCCGGCGAACGCCCGGGTCGGGAACGAAGTTGTGCTTCACGGCCAGCCGCTCGGTCGGCATGCCGGCCCCGCTCAGCACGTCGCGCTGCGCCGCCGAGATGCAGAAGAACCGGTCCACGCCCGACCACCACCGGCGGCGGTTGACCGACAGGCTGACCGCCAGCGGTACCGTCGCGAGCCGCGAGCCGCGGTAGCAGCCGTGCCGCACGGCGGGCAGCGGGGAGCCCCCGACGCACTCGGCGCACGGCCGGCCGGCCCGCTGGAGCGTGCCGGGCGGGCAGACCTGCGTGTAGTTGTGCAGCGTGGCGACGACGGGCACCCCCGTGTCGGCGCAGGCGGCCAGCACCGCCGGTGACAGCAGCGGGAAGACGTTGTGGACGTGCACCACGTCCGGCCGCTCGGCGCGCAGCCGGGCGGCCAGCTCCGCGCGGACCGCCGGGTTCCACGGCACGAGGACCGGCAGGGCGGCCTTGGCGCGCAGGGGGAGGGCCGCGATGTCGTCGCTGCGCCGCTCGAACACGCCGACCCGGTGGCCCGCCGCGCGCAACAGCTCCACCTCCTGGTCGACGACCTTGTTCTCGCCGCTCGGCTGCGCCGAGGCGTAGCGGTTGTGCACCACGAGGACGTGCATGCTCAGGTCACCTCCGGTGTGCGGGCGCCGTGCGGGACGCGGCGGCGGGGCGTGCCGGGCGCCTCGGAGGAAGCGGCGTCGGGCACCGCCAGCAGCGAGGCGGCCACGGTCAGGTGCAGCAGGTACGGCGAGGCGTCGCCCAGCCCGGCCTCGGTGTAGGAGGCGATCGCGCAGTAGCTGACCAGGAAGAGCGCACAGGCCCGTTGCAGGGACGGCGGGCGCAGCAGCGCGACGCCGCCCAGCACGATGAAGACGCACGCCACGACGGCGACGCCGGTCACGCCCTGCTCGTTGTAGACGGCCAGCCAGCTGTTGTCGATGGGCAGCCCGCCGAACGACTTGTCGCCCAGGCCCGTGCCGAACAACTGCTCCGACATCGTCCGGGGGGCCGCCAGGAGGGCGTCCCAGACCTTGGCCCGGCCGGTGAGGTTGGAGAAGTTCTCCTGGCTCTGCCCGCGCAGGAACCACGCCTGGAGCGCGGAGTTGAACCCCACCCCGACCACGGCGGAGCACAGCAGCGCCCAGGTGAAGAACCGCCGGGCGGCGGCGCTGGTCAGGACCAGCGAGCCGATCGCCAGCACCAGCCCGACGAGGAGGCCGAGCGTGGCCGTGCGGGTGTGGGTCAGCGCGAGCAGCACGAGCGAGGGCACGATGACCAGCGCAGCGTCCCGCCCCCCGGCCCGCCCGTCGAGGACGAGCAGCACGGTCAGCCCGATGATCACCGCGGCGTACTGCCCGATCTGCGGCGGGGTCAGCGGCCACAGCGCGCCGACCAGCCGGCCGCCGTAGAGGTCGGGCAGGGCCGCGCCGGGGGAGACGAGCAGACCCGCGGCGACCGAGGCGAGCACCGCGAAGTACATCCGGATGTGGTGCCGGACGAAGGACGGGCCGCCGTCCCACCAGCGGCTGAGCAGCCACAGCGTGCCCACGAAGAGGGCCAGCCGGGTGCAGCGGAACAGGGCGCCGAACCCCGACTCCAGGTGCGCGCTGGAGATCACGCTCGGCACCAGCAGCAGGGTCAGCAGGAAGAGGAAGGCGCTGGCCCGCACGCGCAGCCGGAGGTTGATGACGAGCGCCAGCGCGAACGCGGCGACCAGCGAGCCCATGGTGACCATCTGGATGAGGGAGCGCGGCAGCGGGACGATGGTCTTCGCCCCGGCGGAGCCCAGCGTGTTGAGGATCAGCAGTCCCCAGACGATCCCGACGGTCTTCGGCGTGCGCATCTCAACCACCCGCCCGGGGCCGGAAGGTGCTGCCCGCGTCCTGCTGGTAGGGCGCGGCCTGCCACTGCCCGGCGTCGAGTTCGCGGCTCGGGTCGTGCGCGACGAAGCTCCACGGCCCGAGGTAGACGTTGTCGTGCCAGCGGTTCTCCTGCTTCCCGGTGATCGCCTCGGCCACCGGTTCGCCCTTGTACGGCGACCAGTCCGGGAAGGTGCCGTAGTTGGCCAGCACCGCCATGCGGCCGCACTTCGCCGTGCACCCCACGACGGAGGGGTCCAGCACGAAGCGGTTGCCGTGGATGTCCACCCGCTGGGTCTTCCACCGGCAGTCGGCGTAGAGCGGTGCGGCGGCGATCATCGGCTGCGCGCAGCGCTCGTGGTCCTTCACCAGCAGGGTGCAGTCGCCGGACGAGGTGTTGGCCGGGCTGTTGCAGAACCGGTCGGCGTTCTCCCACAGGGTGATCCCGGACCAGTTGTCCTCCAGCACGTTCTGGTCGACCTCGATCTTGTCCGTGCGGGCCGGGATCCGCGGCTCGCCGCCGGACTCGGAGAGGTAGACGGTCGCGTAGGGGAAGGTGTCGCCCTCGTCGGCCTTCCCGCGGCCCTCGACCCAGTTGTTGCGCCGGATGGTGTTCCTCCGGATGACCGCGTTGTAGCTGGTCTCGTAGATGAGCGCCGCACCGTCGTTGCCCTCCAGCAGGTTGTTCTCGATGCGGAAGTCGTTGTTGTTGGTGTCCGCCCACAGCCCGGGTCCGCGGTTGTCGTGCACCCAGTTGCCGCGTACGTCGGCGCCGTTGACCGCCCAGAACTTGACGCCCCCGGTGCAGCCGCAGCCCGGCTGGCGCCGCTCCCAGTCGTCGGCGTTGTTGGCCACGATCTCGTTGCCCTCGATCACCAGGCCGCCGAGGGCGCCGCCGCCCTTGTACGCGTTCAGGCCGTACTGCCCGTTGCCGCGCAGGCAGCTCGCGCTGACCCGCTGGCGGGCACCGGCCATCAGCCCGGCGCCGGAGTTGTTCTGGATCGTCGCGTGCTCGATCACCCACCCGTCCGCCGAGTCGTGGTTGACCACGCCCTCGTTCTGCGGCGCGACGAACCCCTGGACGGTCAGGGAGCGCAGGGTGACGTCGCGGGCGCCGCCGCCGAAGGCGTACTGGTTGGTCTTCGCGCCGTCGAGCACCGCACCCGGCGCGCCGATGTAGCTGTTCCCCTCCTTCGGGATGACCTGGGCGTACCGGTCCGCTTCGAGCCGGTGCGTCCCGGGCCGGAGCCAGAACGTGGTGTGCGGGGGACTGGTCCTGGTCTTCGCCGCCAGGTCGTTGACCACCGCGGGGTCGACCGTCACCGCCCCCGCCGGCGCTTGCGCCGGGCCGGCCGCGGGCCCGGCGCACACCCGGGCCACGGACGCGGCCGGCGGGGCGGACGGCTTCGCCGGGGCGTCCGCCCCGCCGTCGCAGCCCGTCGCCGCCAGCAGGAGCAGGGCCAGCGGCGCCGCCGCCCGCGCCCCGCGCGGCCTCGTGATCACCACGCGTCCCCCCTAGCCGCGGAAGGTGAGGACGGTGGTGAACGCGCCCGGCAGCGCGCCGCCTTCGGTGGACCCGGTGCCGGTTCCGGGCACTGTTCCGGTGCCGGTGCCGACGAGCGTGGTGCTGGGTTCCTTGCGGCCGAACCCTGCGGAGTACCAGCCCAGGGGCGGGTCGCTCTCGCCGCGGTGCGCCCGCCACTCCAGCGCGCCGGGCAGGTCGAGCACCGCGGAGCGGTCCTCGCCGTCCCGGGTCCAGGTGAGCTCGGCGCGGTTCCCCCGCAGCTCCGCGGTGACCGCCGGGCCGAGGTGGAAGGCCAGGCGGACCGCGCCGCGCGCGCCGCGCACCTCGTCGATCACCCGCAGTTCCCGGCGCTCGGCGCTCAGCTCCACCCGGCGGCGGTGCACCGCGGGCCCGTAGCCGTCGTGCTCGGCGGACCAGCGGGCCACGCCCCCGGAGCCGGACGCGTCCGCGACCAGGACGCGGCTGCGGGCGTGCCGGGTCCACAGGAACGGGCCGCCGGAGACGGACTGGTCGGCGCCGTCCCACTCCAGGGTGTTGTGGCCCAGCGTGGAGCGGAAGTAGCGCCGCCAGGCGGGCTGCCCGTGGTAGCAGAACGTCCCCGGGTCGGCGAGCACGTCCACCCCGTCGTGCCGGACCTCCACGGACAGGGCGTCCGCGTGGGCGTGCGCGGCGATGGACAGGAACCCGTGCGGGCCGCCGTCGCAGCGGCACCAGATCTCCGCCGGACCGCGCAGGATGGTCATCCCCGCGTCGGCGAAGTGCGCCGGCCGGCTCGCGGGGCGGGCCGCGGCCGGTGCGCCGCGCCGGACGAGCGCGGCCAGCAGCGGCGTGCGCACATCGCTCCCGGTCACCTCCGGCCACCAGTCCAGCCGGCCGAAGACGGCCTCCCCGGTGGCCAGCAGCGAACCCCAGCGGTCGGTGCCGGCGCCGTCGACGACCAGACCGTGCCCGTCGTCCGCGTCGCCCTGGCGCGGGGGCCGCAGCCGCCCGTCCACGACGGCCGCCAGCGCGTCGGTCATCCGCAGCAGCACCAGCCGCACGGTGGCGGGGACCGCCACCCCGGCGGCGTCCGCCTCGGCCACCGCGGCCAGGCCCAGTTCCAGGACCAGTCCGTGGTACTCGGTGGCCAGCTCGCGGTTGAGCCCGGAGACGAAGGTGTTGCTCCGCAGGTGCCGCTCCAGCGAGCGCAGCGCCTCGCCCCGCCAGCGCTCCGAGGAGGGGAACCACCCGAAGGCGCAGGCCGCGGCGAGCTGCCCGGCCGCCTCGGCGATGACGTGGTTGTTGGCCGAGGAACCCCGGCTGGGGAAGGCGGCCAGCCAGCGCTGGTGGTGCCAGATCTGGTCCAGCGCCACCGGATTGCCCTCGAACAGGCCCGCCGCACCCGGCCAGCCGTCCAGCAGCCGGCGGATCCACACCCAGGACAGGAGCCGGATCCCCAGCTCGATGCCGCTGATCCAGTGCACCCCGCGCAGCGGCGCGTTGGCCGCCCACCAGCTCCGCAGGTGCGCCGCCACCCGCTCGGCGTACCGCTCGTCCCCGGTGACCGCGTAGGCCGCGGCGAGCACCGTGAGGCACTGGTGCCGGGACGGCTCCCAGATCTGCTTGATGTCCCCGACCGCGTCCTCGTCGCGGTAGGGCACGTCGAAGGCGTAGGCCCACGGCGCCCGGCGCCCGGTCCTCGGGTCGCGGCACCAGTCCGGATCGACCAGGTCGTCGCGCTCCACCCCGAAGTACTCGGCGTGCCCGGCCATCAGCCGGTCCGCCTCGGCGAGGAGGCGTTTGACGGCGTCCGGCGCCGTAGCGTCGAGCGTCCCGGCCGGCAGTACCGCGGTGAACCGGGCGCCGGTGACGACCGGCCGCTGCGGCAGCGCGGACCGCCAGCGCCGCCTGCGCACGGTGTCGCCCACCCGGCCGCCGACCTCGCGCGGCCCCATCCGGGAGAGCCGCCGCAGGTACCAGCCCGCGCTCGTGGTCATCGCGTCCTCGTCAGGGCCACCGGCACGCCGCCGGCCAGGGACGCCTGCACGGCGAGGGTGGCGGCCGTGGTGGCGGCCAGCGACTCCAGCGGTACGGGCATCGGGCCGCCGGTCCGCACGGCCCGTACGAAGGCGGCCAGTTCGGCGGACTGGCCCTTGTCCCGGGCCTGGGGCAGCCGGGAACTGACCCACCGTCCGCGGCGCGCCGCGCCGTCCGCGTACACCGAGGCCCGCACGAAGTCGTCGAGCCGCAGCACCTTGCCGTCCGCGACCAGGTCCAGCGTCTCCTTGGGGAAGCCGGCCGAGCCGTTCGTGACGTAGCTGATGGCGGCGGTGGAGCCGTCCGGGTAGCGCAGCACGACCTGGAGGTCCTCGTTCCCGGCCGGGGCGACCGCGTACACCGAGACCGGGTCGGCCCCGAGCAGCCAGCTCGCCGTGTCGATGAAGTGCCCGCCCTCACCGGCGAACCGCGAGCCCTCGGTGCCCTGTTGCAGGTACCAGCTGCCGTGCTGGAGCCGGCCCGCGTTGACCAGGTAGCGCAGGCTCGCCGGACCGGTGTGGGCGCCGAAGCGCTTCCCGGCCTCCCGCAGCAGCGGTGCGAACCGCCGGTTGAAGCCCACTTGGAGCCGGTCGTTGCCGGACTCCTCCACCGCGGCGAGCACCCCCGACAGCTCGTCCTCGGTCAGGGCCAGCGGCTTCTCCACGAAGACCGCCTTCCCGGCCAGCAGCGCCTTGCGGGTCAGCTCGGCGTGCGAGCTGTGCCGGGTGGCGACGAACACCGCGTCGACGCCGGTGTCGCCGAGCACCGCGTCCAGATCGGTGGTCGCCTCGGCGAAGCCGAACTTCCGCTGCGCGTTCGCCGCGGACAGCGCCGTCGTGGTGACCACCGTGGACAGGTGGACCCCCTCGCGGCCCGCCAGGTGCGGCAGCAGCATCGACGTCGCGTAGTTGCCCGCGCCGACGAAGGCGATCCGCACCGGCGCCCCGCCGGACCCGGCCGGGGCGGACGCCGCGCCGCCGCGGCGGACCGCGGGCACGGCCACGGACGGGGCGGCGGCCCGCGGCGCGCCGTCGGCGGCGCCGGGGTAGCGGAACAGCACGGCCACCGCCTTCAAGTCGCCCTCCTTCAGGCGCTTGTACGTCTGCACGGCGTCGTCGAAGTCGGCGACGTGCGAGACGAGCGGCTCCACGTCGACCCGGCCGCGGGCGACGAGGTCCAGGAAGCACGCCAGGTTGCGGCGCTCGGTCCAGCGCACGTAGCCGATCGGGTAGTCCCGCCCCTCCAGCTCGTACTCCGGGTCGTAGCGCCCGGGGCCGTAGGAGCGGGAGAACCGGACGTCGAGCTCCTTCTCGTAGTACGCGTTCCACGGCAGGTCCAGGCGGCACTTGCCGATGTCGACGACCCGCCCCCGGTCCCGGCAGAGCCGGGCGGCCAGCTCCACGGGCTGGTTGCTGCCGCCGCCCGCGGCCAGGTACACCTGGTCCACGCCGTGGCCGCCGGTGAGCTCGGCGACGGCGCTCTCCAGGGCCGGGGACGAGGGATCGCCGCAGGCCGCCGCGCCCAGGCGCTCGGCCAGCGCGCAGCGCGCCGGGTCGGGGTCGGCTCCGACGACGCGGACCCCCGAGGCGATCAGCAGCTGCGCCACCAGCTGCCCGATCAGGCCGAGGCCGATGACCAGCGCCACGTCGCCGAGCTGGGACTCACCGCGTCGCACGCCCTGCAACGCGATCGATCCGACGGTGCCGAAGGCCGCGTGCCGCGGCGCGAGGCCCTCGGGCAACCGGGAGTAGAGGTTCTTCGGGACCCAGTTCAGCTCGGCGTGCAGCGCGTGCTCGTTGCCCGCGCAGGCGACGAGGTCGCCGACCACCACGTCGTCGATGCCGGTGCCCACCTGCTCGACCACCCCGCACAGCGAGTAGCCCAGCGGCGTGTACGAGTCCAGCTTGCCCATCACCTTGCGGTAGGTGGCCGGGATCCCGTTGGTCGCCGCGCTCTGCACGACCTTGGCCACCTGGTCCGGGCGGGAGCGGGCCTTGCCCACCATCGACAGGCCCGCCTCGGACACCTTCATCAGCTCGGTCCCGGTGGAGATCAGCGAATAGACGGTCCTGACCAGCACGCCGCCCGGTTTGCACCCCGGCACCGGGACGTCGAGCAGGGCCAGCTCGCCACTCTTGTAGTTCTGCACAACCTGTTTCACCAGAACTCCTGTTGTTCTACGCCGTCACGTCAGTGCTCTGGCCGGAGCCAGAGGTCGCGCCGCGGTACCAGTACTCGAGGGTCAGTACGTGCCAGAGGTGCTTGGAGAAGTCCCGCTGCCCGGAGGCGTCCTCGGCGACCATGCGCGCGAGCGCGTCGCGCCGCAGGAAGCCGGAGTTGACGAGGACGCCGTCGTGCACCACCTCGCGCACCAGCGGCGCCAGGTCCCGGCTCATCCAGGCCCGCAGCGGAGCGCTGAACAGGCCCTTCGGCCGGTACACGATCTCCCGGGGCAGGATGGAGGTGGCCGCCTGCTTGAGGACGGCCTTGCCCTGCCGTCCGACGATCTTCTCGTCACCGGGCACGGCGAACGCCGCCTTGACCACCTCGACGTCCACGTACGGCACCCGCACCTCGGTCGACGCGGCCATGCTGGCGCGGTCCGTGTAGGCGAGGTTCAGGCCCGGCAGGAACATCCGGGCGTCGCCCAGGCACATGCGGTTGACGAAGTCGTCGAGGTCGTTGTCCGCGTAGACGTCCGCGTGCTCGGTCAGCACGTCGTCGACCGTCCCGGCCAGGTCGGGGTTGACCAGGGCGAGCAGGGCGTCCTGGTCGTACATGGTGTAGCTGCGCCGGAACGCCGTCTCCTCCGGCAGGTCGGCGAAGGACAGGAACCGCTTGGCGAACCGCACCGAGCGGTACCCCCGGCGGGCGGTGGCGACCGGCAGCCGGTCCACGGCCCGGGACAGACCGCGCCGCAGGGGCCGCGGAACGCGCTGGTAGCGCACCGCGAGCAGGTTGGCCAGGTGCTTGCGGTAGCCGGCGAACAGCTCGTCGGCGCCCATCCCCGACAGCATCACCTTGACCCCCGCCTCCCGGGCGGCCGAGCAGATCAGGAAGGTGTTGATCGCGGCCGGGTCACCGATCGGCTCGTCCAGGTGGTGGGTCATCCGCGGCAGCAGGTCGAGCACGTCCGGCGCGATCTCGATCTCGTGCAGGTCGACGCCGAACCGCGCGGCCACCCGCCGCGCGTAGTGCAGGTCGTCCGGCATCGCCTCGAACCGGGCGTCCTCGGCGCGGAACCCGATCGTGTAGGCGGAGATCCCGGGCCGGTCGCGGGCCGCCAGCGCGGTCAGGTAACTGGAGTCGAGACCGCCGGAGAGGAAGGTCGCCACGGGCACGTCGGAGAGCAGGTGCAGGCGGGTCGACTCCTCGACGATCGCGGCGAGGTCCGGCCGCTCGCCACTCCTGGCCCGCTCCTGGCCCTCGGCGGCGACGTCCTTCAGGTTCCAGAACCGGCCGCGGTCCACCCGGCCGTCGGGCCGGCACCGCAGCCAGCTGCCGGGCGGCAGCTTCTCCGCGCCGCGCAGCGCGCAGCGCGAATCCGGCACCCAGTAGTAGAGCAGGGACGCCACGAGCGCCGCGTGGTCCACCTCCAGCGAACCGCCCGTGGCGGCGGCGAGCGCCTTGAGTTCGGAGGCGAACACCAGGCCCCCGCCCCGCCGGAGCAGGAACAGCGGCTTGACGCCGAGCTGGTCGCGGGCGAGCACCAGCTCGCCGGTGCGCTCGTCGAAGATCCCGAAGGCGAACATGCCGCGCAGCCGGGGCAGGCAGTCCGTGCCCCAGCGCCGCCACGCCTCCAGCAGCACCTCGGTGTCGGAGGTTCCGCGGAAGCGCACGCCGGCCGCCGCCAGTTCGGCGCGCAGCGCGGGCGCGTTGTACAGCTCGCCGTTGTACGTCAGGACCAGGCCGTCCGAGACCATCGGCTGGGCCCCGGTGCCGGACAGGTCGATGATGGCCAGGCGGCGGTGCCCGAGGTGCACCTCGCCGTCACCGGCGGCGTGGCCGTAGCGGCCCGCTCCGTCCGGACCCCGGTGGGCGAGGACATCGGTGAGGCGGTCGGTCACGGCCTTCCCGTCCGGCCACCGGTACGTGCCTGCGATGCCACACATGTCCTACCGCGCTTCCTGGTCGATGTCCGGGACCCGTGCCCATGACGGCCGCTCCGTGCGCGGCCGCTCCGTCCCGCTCCGCCGTACGGCGCTGCGCTCGGCGCGGCCGCGCGGAGCTCCGTACGGCCCGTCCCACAGCGTGCCGTCGGTCCGGTCGCGCGGATCGGGGTCGATCAGCACCACGCCCAGCGGCGTGATGCGCAGCTCGGCCAGCTGCCGGGCCACGGTGTGCAGCCAGGCGACGCTGCCGTGCCCGGCGCGCACGACGAGCACGGTCCGCGCGCCGAGGTCCGGCAGGTCGCTCCACGCCGTCCCGGGCGCCACCGATCCCACGCCGATCCGGCGCTCCGGAGCCTCGGGGTCCGAGGCGGCCACGGCGCCGGTCACGGCGGGCTCCCCGCGCTTCGCGCGCCGGTCGGCGAGCCGCTGCCCGGGCAGCGCGTCGACGATCACCACCGGCCCGTCCTGTTCCAGCGCGCCCGCGAGGTCCAGGGCGATCACGCCCGCGGTGCGCGCACAGCCCAGTTCCAGCAGCGACACCGGCTCCGCCGAGCCGCGCACGGTACGGGCCAGGGTCGCCGCGAGGCGGGTCCGCCGCGCCCGGCTCCGGCGGCGGCGCCACGGCCCGGCGGCGCGGCGGGGCGTGGCCCGCAGCTCCGCGATCACCGAGGCGCCCAGGTTCGCCGCGATCTCCCGGCGCAGGACGGGGCGGTCCGCCACCACCGCGCCGACCGCGGCCACCGCGAGCCCGAGGACGAGCCCGAGGACGGCTCCGACCGCGGCGTTGGTGGCGGCGGTCCGGGGCAGGGAGTGGCGCACCGCGCGCGGTGCGTCCACGATCTGCGTCCCGGCGATCAGCCGGGGCGTGCCGGTGCGCGCATCCGCGGCGCGCTGGCCGAAGTCGGTGATGCGCGCGGTGAGTTCGGCCCGCTGGGCGAAGAGCGACTCCATGCTCGCCGATGCCTTGGCGCCGCCTCCCGGCGAAGTGTTCCCGATCGACTTGTTGACCTGGGCGAGTTCGTCCCGCATGCGGTCGCGCTGGTCGAGCAGGGTCTTGGCCTCGGCGTCCGCGGCCTCCTGGATGCGCTTCACGTGGTCCGCGACGAACGCCTCGGCCAGCGCCTTGGCGCGCGCCACCGCTTGGGCGTCGCTGTCACCGGTCACCTCGATCTGCAGCAGGTTGTTGGTCAGGCCGATGCCCGCGTAGTCCCGCATGAAGGCCTCCGGTTCCTCCGGTGATCCGAGGGACCGCAGGGCCTGGCTCGCGATGCGCGTGGTGTGCAGCAGCGCGGCGTCGGTCTTGACCAGCGTTCCGGGATCGTTCGGCTGGTCCGCCTGGTGGGCGACCAGCACCTTGGTCACCGCGGTCGGCGGCGCCGGCATCAGGGCCGCCACCGCCGCGCCCAGGAGCAGCCCCAGCAGCGCCATCGCGGACCACAGGCGGCGGCGCCTGCGCACGGCGACGACCAGCCCCTGGAGGTCCACCAGCGGAGCGGCGGCTGACGGCTCCGCCATCGTGCTCGTCGTCACCCCGGGCCTCCCGCCGAGTCGGCGCCCACCGCGACCGGCGCCGCGGCGCCCTCCCGGGGGCGGTCGGCGGCGGCGCGCGCCGGACGGGCCCGGACCAGGTCGGCGAGGACCGAGCCCACGACCTCCCGCCCCGCGTCCGCGCAGGCTTCGGCGACGCCGGAGAGGTCGCCCGTGGTCCAGCCGCCCGCGCCGAGCACGACGAGGACGCCGGGCTCGTCGTCGCGGTCCGGCACGAGCGGCCGGGACGCGGACACCTCGACGACCTCCAGCAGGGGCTCGTCCCCCGCCTCGGCGGCCAGCCGTCCGGCCGCCTCCCGGGCGGTGTCGTCACCCTCCAGGACGACGACCAGCAGCCGCCGGGAGAGCGGCAGCCGCTCCCGGATGCGGGAGCACACGCGCTGGTAGCGCAGCCGGCGCCCCGCCTCGTCGCCGCTGTCCTGCGGGACCGGCAGGTCCCACCGGACGTCGAGGCCCAGCAGCCGCCGGACCCGGGCCCGCGCGCCACGGCCCCCCGCACGGCCCGCGAGCCGTTCACCGGGAACGTCGACGCTGCCCAGCGGCGCCGCGCCCAGCGCCGAGGCGATCTCCGCTTCGGTGCGCGGCCGGCGGCTGACGCGGGCGGCGGTGAGGTGAGCGATGATCCCGAGCAGGAAGGCCAGCAGCGCCCCGGCGCCGATGAGCTGCGTCCTCGTCGGAGGCGCCTCCCCGGCCGGCCGGGCCGCCGGGCCCATCACGACCATGTTGGCCTTGGCCGCCGACGGGTCGGTCTGGTCCAGCTTCTTGACCGCCTCCTGGAGCGCGGTGCGCAGCTTCGCGAGTTCGGTGCGGGTCTGCACGCTCTCCACGCTCTGCCCCGGATCGGTCGCGTCGGCGAGCTGGGTGATGCGGCGGCTGGTCTGCTCCACCATCTGCCGCAGCGCCTCGGGCTGCGCCGCCGACGCGGGGTCGGTGTTGGCCCCCGCGATCCGCGCGGCGAAGGTGACGAACTGCTGGGCCAGCTGGTCGGCGAGCCGCTGGGCGCGCTCGGGGGTCTCGGCCGTACCCGAGATCCTGATGATGTTCCCGTCCGAGGCCTGGGCGCTCACCCGCTCCCGCAGCGCGGCGCCGTCGACGCCGTTCCAGCCGAGAGCGGCCGCCGCGCGGTCGACCACCACCGAGCTGGTCGCGATCTCCGCCTGGGTCAGCAGCTCGCGCTCCTGCCACGCCCCGGGCAGCAGCACCGACGCCGTCGTCGTGTAGCTCGGCGGAAACAGCAGCGAGGTGCCGTAGCCGACGAGCGCCCCCACCAGCGCGAGGACGGCGAGGAACCGCCCGCGCCGCCTGACGATCCGGCCGATCGTCACCAGGCGTATCGTGTCATCGCTCAACGGCGCGGCCTCCTGCGCGCCCGGGCCGGTCCGCCCGCCGGCGCCGCAGCGCCGTCGGGGCAGGCAGCGGCGTAGGCGGCGAGCAGCGACGCCTGCGAATTGCGCCAGGACAGCGGTCCGTTGATCCGCTCCCGGCCGCTCTCGCCCATCCGGGCCCGCTTCTGCGGATCGTCCAGCAGCATCGCGATGAGCTTGGCGAACTCCGCCTCGTCGTTGGCGGGCGCGTAGACGGCGGCGTCACCGGCGGAGACCCGGGCCTCCCGCAGGTCGAAGGAGACGATGGGCCGCCCCATCACCATGTACTCGAGCACCTTGTTCATGGTCGACACGTCGTTGAGCGGATTGTGCGGGTCGGGCGAGAGGCACACGTCGGCCGTGGACAGGTAGCGCACCAGATCGGCGTCCGGCACCCGCCCGGTGAACTGCACCTGCTCCGAAAGCCCGAGGCGCCGCGAGAGCTCCACCATCGCGTCGAAGGTGTCGCCGCCGCCGACGAACACCGCGTGCCAGTCGGTCCGCCCGAAGACGTCGCGCAGCTGCGCGAGGGCCCGCAAGGCGTAGTCGACGCCGTCCTGCGGGCCCATGACCCCCAGGTAGCACAGCAGATGGGGCTTGCCGCGCTTGAGCTCCGGCTCGGGCGGCACCGGCCGGAACCGGTCGGTGTCGGGCGCGCTGCGCACCACGAAGACGTCGCAGGCGCGCCGGCCGCCCCGGCGCAGCGCGACGTCCCGGTAGCTCTCGTTCGTGGCGAGCACGATGTCCGCGGCCCGGTAGGTCCGCCGTTCCAGCGCGCACACCGCGCGGTACAGCAGGTCCTCGCCGCGGTTGAAGCGGGAGAGGTACAGCTCGGGGCACAGGTCGTGCTGGTCGAAGACGAACCGCGCTCCCCGCCGCTTCAGCCACAGGGCCGGCAGGAAGAGCAGGTCCGGCGGGTTGCAGGCGTGGACGACGTCGACCGGGCCGACCTTGCGGGCCAGCCGCAGGGTGTGCCAGAGCGCCGATCCGTACTCCTGGAGGTAGCCGGCCGGTCCTCCGGTGGCCGCGCGCAACGGGTAGCGGTGGATCCGCACCCCGTCGATCACCGCTTCCGGCTCCGTGTCCCGCTTCGTCCCGCGGGGGCAGATGACGTCCACCGTCCAGCCCGCGTCGCGCAGCGTGGTGCATTCCTGCCACACCCGCCGGTCGAACGGCACCGACAGGTTCTCCACCAGGACCAGCGCGCGACGGGCGGACCCGTCGCCGCTGCCCCGGCCCTCGTACGACGCGTCACCAGGCAAGGCCCACGTACCCCGGTTCGGTCCGGCGCGCGGCGGCGTCGGGAAGGTGGACGAGGTCGACGATCAGCGGGCCGTCGCCGTGGGGCAGCGCCGAGAGCACGGCCGGGTCCTTCGTCCCGACCAGGCACACCTCGGCGTGCTCCAGCACCTCGCCGACGGACTGCGCGAGCAGCTGCGCGAGGTGCGGCAGCCGGTTCTCGATGTACTCCCGGTTCGCGCCGAGCAGCCGGGACAGGTTCACGTTGGGGTCGTAGATCCGCAGGTCGTACCCCTTGCCGAAGAGTCTCTCCGCCAGCTCCACGAGCGGGCTCTCGCGCAGGTCGTCGGTGCCGGGTTTGAAGGACAGCCCGAAGAGTCCCACCCGGCGCTTGCCGGTGCGCTCGACCAACTCCACCGCGCGCTGGAGGTGTTCGGAGTTCGAGGGCAGGACGTGGGCCAGGATGGGCACCGACACGTCGGCCCGCCGCGCCGCGTGGAGCAGGCTGCGCAGGTCCTTGGGCAGGCAGGAGCCGCCGAAGGCGAAGCCGGGGCGCAGGTAGGCGGAGCTGATGTTGAGCTTGCGGTCGGCCAGGAACACGTCCACCACCTGGTGGGAGTCCACCCCGAGCGCCTGGCACACCGCGCCCAGCTCGTTGGCGAAGCCGATCTTGAGGCCGTGGAAGGCGTTGTCCGCGTACTTGATCGCCTCGGCGGTCGGGATCGGCACGCGGAACACCTCGCCGGGCAGTCCGTCGTACAGCGCCTCCACCACGTCGCCGCTCGCCGGGTCGAGTTCGCCGATGACCGTCTTCGGCGGGTCGAAGAAGTCCCGCACGCTGGTGCCCTCGCGCAGGAACTCGGGGTTGACCGCGACCCCGATGTCGACGCCGGCGGTGCCGCCAACGGACTTCTCCAGGATCGGCACCAGCAGGTTCAGGCAGGTGCCCGGGAGCATCGTGCTGCGGAACACGACGGTCTGACGACCGCCCCGCTCCGCCACGGCGGCGCCGATCTCCTCGGTCACCCGCTCCAAGTAGGTGGTGCACAGGCTGCCGTTGGGCTCCGACGGCGTGCCCACGCAGACCAGCGACACGTCGCTGTCCCTGATCGCTTCGCGGACGTCGGTGGTGGCGCGCAGCGCACCGGTCCGCACGACCTCGGCGATGAGCTCGCCGATCCGCTCCTCGACCACCGGGGCCTTGCCCTCGTTGACCAGGTCGACCTTCACCTGGCTGATGTCCACTCCGATGACCTCGTGGCCCAGGCTGGCCAGGCACGCGGCCGACACGCAGCCCACGTAACCGAGCCCTAAGACGCTGACTCTCATGACGCGTTCCTCCCCCCAGGCAGGCCCTTGTGGCCTGCTGTCCGCGAGCCCACCGGACGATGCCCCCCGCGCATCAGTAGGCCCCCTGGCCCTGAAGCACCGCACGCAGCGTCTTCCACAAGATCACCGTGTCCAGCGCCAGCGACCAGTCCTCCACGTACCGCAGGTCCAGCCGGACCGCCTCGTCCCACGGCAGGTCGCTGCGCCCGCTGATCTGCCACAGGCCGGTGAGCCCCGGCTTGACCAGCAACCGCCGCCGGATGTCCGGGCTGTAGGCGGCGGACTCCTCGGGCAGCGGAGGCCGCGGGCCGACGAGCGACATGGATCCCGTGAGCACGTTGAAGAGCTGCGGGAGCTCGTCGAGCGAGTACCGGCGCAGCGTCGCCCCGACCCGGGTCACCCGCGGGTCCCGGCGGAGTTTGAACAGCAGGCCCGCGCCCTCGTTGAGTCCGGCCAGCGCGGCCCGCGCCCCGTGCGCTCCGGGCACCATGGTGCGGAACTTGACCGTGGTGAACTCGCGCCCGTCCTTGCCGACCCTGCGCTGGCGGTAGAACACCCCGCCCCGGCTGTCGGCCAGCACGACCAGGCCCACGAGCACCATGAGCGGCGCGAACAGCAGGAGCAGGACCACCGCGCCCGCCCGGTCGACGACCTCTTTGACCGCCCGGCGTCCGCCGGTGAAGATCGGCATGCTGACCCGCAGGAGCGGGATCCCGAGCACCCCGTCGACGTGCAGCCGGGGGCCCGCCACCTCCATCAGGACGGGCGCCACGACCATCTCGGCGTCGCCGCCCTCCAGGTTCCAGGCCAGCCGCTGGAGCCGCTCCGGCGACCAGTGCGGGTCCGGGGTGACCGCGACGACCCGGTAGCCGTCGCGGCGGACGTGGCCCGCGACGTCCGTGAGCCGCCCGACGACCGGCACTCCCTCCAGCCGGTCACCGTTGGGCCCGAGGCCGTCCGGTGTGCACACCGCCTCCACCCGCCACCCGAGGCGCGGGCACTTGCGGGTCCGGACGATCAGGTCGCGCACGGTGTCCGGGCTGCCCGCGGCGAGCACCGGCCGCAGGCACCGCCCGGCCCCTCGCTGCCGGTACAGCCACAGCCGCAGCAGATACCGCTCGACCAGGGTGACCAGCGCGATCGCCGGTATCGCGACGAAGATCCAGAGCTTGATGTTGCGCGAGCTGAGCGCGATCCCGCCGAGCGCCAGGACGACGGCCGCCGTGACGAGCGAGCGCCCGAGCCGGCGGAACTCCTCGGCGCCCTGGCCGAGGACGGCCGGCTCCCATGCCCGGCTCACCGCCAGCGCGCCCAGCACCAGCAGCTCGGTGCCGAAGGCCAGGATGGTCCACTTCTCGTGCCAGTTGGCCGCGTCCCGGACGCCGAAGAAGCCTCCGATGGCCGCCACCACGAGGGCGGTGGCCACGCTGTCACCGGTCAGCACGGTACGTCGGTACCGCTGCTCCCAGTCGGCCGCGGGCCGGCCGATCGTCCCGTTCACCGGACGCCCGAGGGGCGGCAGGAACGGGACGGCTAACTCACCCTCCCCCTGCTGCACATTCCCCCCCAGGTCACCAGCGGACTCGACGTGCTTGCTCCACACGGTTCCTCCCCCCGGGAGGCGCACGCCCCCCGCACTGTTGCTCCCCCCGGGAGGCACCGCCCCCCGCGCCGTGCTGTCCCGCTCCGGGAGACCCCTCTCCCGGCCATGGCGTACCGGATCGGTGCGGGGCTCTGCGAACACCCCGCCCGACCGACATGTGAATGCGCACGTTCCGCCCGGGTCCCGAGATGCGGGGGAGCCGCCACACGGGCGTTCCCCCTCCACCCAGGGCCCCCTCCCGGGTACCTGAGAAACCGCGACGGACCACCTCCGCGCCCACGGTGGGCGCAGGGGCGACTACGGACTGTCCGTGAGAACAGGCCTGTAGATCATGATTTGTCGCCTCGTGTCCGTCCTTGCGGAGCAGGGTCAATCTAGAGCATGGGTGCCCGTATGGAGAGGGGAATGTATGCAACTTGTGCTCGGGCTTTGAAGGTTGCTCCACCGAACGATCACGGCCCACGGGTGCGCCGAGGCCCGCCCGGAGCGCGTGACCTGGCCGAATTCCAGCCACGGGGGCGGCGCGGGAGGCCGTGCGGATCTTCCGCTTCCCGCCGGCCGGATCGGGCCGGACGTGCGTAGCGGAAGCGTGCGGCCCGAAGTGCAGCCATGTAGGCGGGCTTTGTGACAGACTCCGGGCCAACGAGCAGGTTTAAGGCGTCAGTTGTGACAACCGCCCACGATCACGCCGTCACGTCCCCGCGCGCCGCAACGGCCGTGGGCCGGGGCGCCGTTCCGGCAGCTCCGCCACGGCGGCGAGCACCTCCTCCACCGTGATCCGCAGCAGCCGGTCGTCCGGTTCCAGCGCGTGCGGATCACCCGGGCGGTAGGGGTCCTCTCCCGGACCGGGCCGCCACAGGGCGCGGTGCGGACCGTGCCGCGGCGGCCCCCACAGCGCGGGCGACACCGGCCCGAACAGCACGACGGACGGGGTGCCCAGCGCGGAGGCGAGGTGCGCCGGGCCCGTGTCCCCGGCCACGAGGCAGCGCGCGTGCGCCACGAGCGCCGCGAGGTCGCCGAAGGGCACGTCGTCGTCCCCGCCGATCACCGCCTCCGGCCGCAGCCCGGCCCGCCGGGCCACGTGGTGCGCCAGCCGTCCCTCGCCGTGGCCCGCCGTCACCAGGACCTCCGCGCCGGCCCGGTGGAGCGCCCGGGCGACCTCGGCGAAGCGGCGGGCGGGCCAGCGCCGGGCGCCCGCGTCGGCCCCGGGGTGCAGGAGGACCGCTCCCAGCGCGGGGGAGGGGACGGCGGGCGGCGCGATCCGCAGGTCGTCCGGGTCGGCGTCGATGCCGTACCAGGCGAGCAGCCGGCACCAGCGCGAGCGTTCGTGCTCGTGCGCGTCCCAGTGGGGTCCCGGCAGGTCCGCGAGGTCGGGGTGCCGGTAGGCGAGGAGCCGCCCGGGCCGCAGCGCCCGCAGCAGCAGGTGGCTGGGCGGGCCGTTGCCGTGCAGGTCCACGGCGACCTCGGGGGGCGGCCCCGTCCAGGAGAGCGCCGCCGGGACGGCGCGGCCGGGTGCGTCGGCGGGCAGCAGGCGGTCGACCAGCCCGGTCGCCAGTGCGGCGCTCCGCAGCCGCGCGGGAGCGGCCAGCACCAGTTCGTGTGCGGGCCAGGCCCGGCGCAGGGCGCGCAGCGCCGGCACGATGGCGAGCAGGTCGCCCAGCCCCAGCGCGCGCAGGACCAGGGTGGCCGGCCGCGCGGCGCCGGCAGGGGAGCCGCCCATCAGCCGGCGGCCGGCCGGGCCGTGGCGGACGCCGCGGCGGCGCGGTGCGCGAGGCGGGTGGTGGACCGGCCGTCCAGGTAGGGCAGGACGACGGCCTGGCCACCCCAGGCGGAGAGCACCCGCGCTTCCGGCAGGTCCTCGCAGGAGTAGTCGCCGCCCTTCACCCACACGTCGGGGCGCAGGGCGCGCAGGACGGCCTCGGGGGTGTCCTCCTCGAAGGCGACGACCGCGTCCACGCTGCCCAGGGCGAGCAGGACGCGCAGCCGGTCCTCCAGCGGAGTCAGAGGGCGGCCCGGGCCCTTCAGCCGGGACAGCGACGCGTCCGAGTTCACGCACACGACGAGGCAGTCCCCGATGCCGCGGGCGCTGTCCAGCAGGCCGACGTGGCCCGCGTGCAGCAGGTCGAAGCAGCCGCCGGTGGCGACGACGGTGCCGCCGCGCGCGCGTACGGCCTCCACGAGGGCGAAGGCCTCCGTGGCACCGCCCCCGGTACCGGTCGCTCCGGTGCCGCCCGCGGTGGCACCGCCCGGCGCCGGTGCGCGGCGGCCCCGCGGTTCCTCCCACAGCCCGTGCGCCGAGACGCCGCCCGCGGTGATGAAGGCCGCCGCGGCGGCCACGCCCTGCGCCACGGCCTCTTCCGGCAGCGCTCCGTCCGCCAGCGCGCAGGCGGTCAGCGCGGCGAAGCAGTCCCCGGCGCCGCAGGGGTCGCCCTTGGCCCGGTAGGGGGCCGGCACCAGCAGGGGGGCCGTCGCGTGCGGCCGGGTGAGCAGGGCCCCGCGCTCACCGAGGGTGACCGCGACGGCGGCCGCACGCCAGCGCTGGGCGAGCGCCGCGCCGCGGTGGGCGTGGGCACCGAGGGAGTCCCCGTCGGCCTCCTCCCACGCCGCGGCCTCGGCCGCGTTCGGCGTGACGAGCCGGGCGCCCGGGACGGGCGGGCCGCCGCGCGGGTGCGGGTCCCACACCACCGGTACGCGCCGCGCGGCGTCGGCCAGCAGCGCGCGCACCGCCTCCACCGTGCCGCGCCCGTAGTCCGCCACCAGCACCGCGTGCGCCGACGCGAGGGCTTCCCGCACCGCTTCGGGCGGCGCCCCGACCGTCCCCCCGCCCCGGTCGACGCGGACCAGCGGCCTGCCGCCCGCCATCACCCGTGCCTTGACCGGCAGGGTCCCCTCCAGCGGGAGCTCCACGAGCCGCAGCCGGCCGCGCAGGGCGGCCCGTACGGTCCTGCTCGCCCCGTCGTCGCCGAGGGCGGTGATCAGGGTGACCTGCCGCCCCGTGCGGGCCGCGAGCAGGGCGGCGAGCCCGGCCCCGCCCGGACGGGACCGGTCGGAGGTGACGTCGACGACCGGCGCCGGGGCGTCCGGCGCGAGACGGCAGGCGGTCCCGTCGATGTCGCGGTCGAGGAGGGCGTCGCCCACGACGACCAGGGGCCGCGGCGACCCGGTCATGATCCCCCCTCGGCGCCGACGACGGCGGGCCGCGCGGCGCCGCTCCGGCCGCGGTGCGGCAGCGGGGCGATGGCCGCGTCGAAGGACTCGCAGAGCAGGTGGACGGCGACCAGATGGGCTTCCTGGACCGTCGCCGACGACTCCGCGGCGATGCACAGGGCGTCGTCGGCGGCCTCGGCGAGCGGGTTCGGAGCGGCGCCGGTCAGGGCCCACACCCGGACGCCGCTCGCCCGGGCGGTCATCGCGGCGGCCAGCAGGTTCGTGCTGCGGCCCGAGGTGGACAGCAGGACCAGGACGTCGCCCTCGCGCCCGTGCGCCGCGACCTGGCGGGCGAAGACGTGCTCGAACCCGTAGTCGTTGCCGATCGCGGTGACGCTGGAGGTCTCGGCGTGCAGGGCGATCGCCGAGTACGCGGGGCGCTCGCGGCGGTAGCGGCCGACGAGTTCCGCGGTCAGGTGCTGGGCCTGGGCGGCGCTGCCTCCGTTGCCCGCCGCGAGGAGCCGGCCGCCGGATCCGAGGACGGCCGCGAGGCGGGTGCCCCAGAGGCCGATCCGGTCGAGGCCGTCGCGCCGCAGGGCGTCGAGCGCTTCCTGCAGTGACTGGCAGTGCCGGTGCGCGTCCGTGTGTGCGTGCGAGGAACCGTGGTTCATGGCGTCGGCCCGGCCACCGCGGCGGGCGCGCCGGGCTTCACCTCCTTCGGGCGGGGGGACGGGCGGTCGGTCGGCGCGGCGGCCGGCGGGGCATCGGGCCGGCGCGCCCCGGGGCTGTTCACACGGGCTCCGCGACGCTGAACCGGGAGGTGAGGACCGACCGGTAGACGGCTTCGGTGGCGGCCGCCACGCGGTCCCAGCCGTAGTGGCCGAGCACCCGCCTGCGCCCGGCTTCGCCGTACGCCAGGCGCCGCGCGGGATCGTCCAGCAGCAGGGCGACGGCGCGCGTCAGGGCGGCGGCGTCACCGGGCGGGACCAGCAGGCCCGTCTCGCCGTGGGCCACGGTGTCCAGTTGGCCGCCGACCGCGCTGGCGACCACGGGGCGCCCGCACGCCATCGCTTCGAGGGGCACGATCCCGAACGGTTCGTAGTCCGCCGGGCACAGCACCACGTCGCAGTCGCCCAGCAGGGCGGGGACCCGCTCGCCGGGCACCGCGCCCAGGAAGCGCACCCGGTCCAGCACCCCCGCGCCCAGGGCGAGGGCGCGCAGCCGGCGTACCTCCGGATCGCCGTCGAGCCGGTCGGCGGGCGGCCCGCCGGCGATGAGCAGCTCGGCCCCCGGGAGGCGCGCGAGGGCCGCGATCGACAGGGCGGCCCCCTTGCGGGGAACGAGCCGCCCCAGGTGCAGCAGCCGGTACGGGCGCCCGGGGCGGTGCTCCGCGGCGGAGTCCACCGGCCGGAAGCGCTTCGGGTCCACCCCGCACGGAACGATGGGGGACTTCTCCGGGTAGATGCCCATGAGGCCCAGTTCGCGGACCTCGTCCCGGCAGGTGGCGATGACCCGGTCGCACCGGAGGCCGATGTCCTTCTCCAGGGTGATCCGGGCCGCCGGGCTGGTGTCGGAGCTTCCCTGGTGGCGCTTCTTGACGCTGCCCAGGGCGTGGTAGGTGTGCAGGAGGGGCACGTGGTGTTCGCGCGCGGCGATCAGCGAGGCCACGCCCGACATCCAGTAGTGCGCGTGCACCAGGTCCGGCGCCCCCGCCTGCCACTCGTTGATCAGGTGGTAGGCGAAGTCCCGCATGTGGGGAAGGAGTTCGTCCTTCGGTATGGGCTCCGCGGGCCCGGCCGGGACGTGGCGGACCTCTACGCGCGCCCGCATCCGGGTCCGCTCGGGCAGGCCCGGGTCGTCCCGGCGGGTGTACACGACGACGCGGTGCCCGCGGTCGGCCAGGGCGCCGGCCAGGGCGGCGACGTGGACGTTCTGGCCGCCCGCGTCCACGCCCCCGAGGGTCGCGAGGGGGCTCGCGTGTTCGGAGACCAGGGCGATCGAGAGCGGGCGCGGTCTCCCGGGGCGGTATCTCACCGGGCGGATGGGCGACGTCATGACCTGACCTCCGTGAGCAGGCGTTCCCAGTCGTCCAGGAACCGTTTGAGTCCGTACCGGTCGAGGGCCGCCTGCCGGGCCGTCGCGCCGTCCCGGGCGGCCGCTTCCGGCTCGTTCAGGTAGTGGCGGGCGGCCCTGGCCAGCTCCTCGGGCCGGGTGGAGAGCACGCCCGCCCCCGCCGGGACGGCTTCCACCGACTCCGTGGTGGCGAGGCACACGACGGGCATGCCCAGGTGCATCGCCTCCAGCAGGGACAGGCCGAGCGAGGTCCACCGGACGGGGTGCAGGTAGAGCCGCCGTTGCGCCATCGCCGCGTGCAGCTCGCGCTGTGGGAGGTCCCGGGCGCGCAACCGGTCGGCGGACAGGCCCAGATGGGCGGCCAGCCCGTCCGTGCGCATGCCGAAGACGTCCAGCGGGGCGGCCTCGGCCAGCCCCGGCAGCAGGTCGGTGCCCGTGAACCGGCCCCGCCGGACGGGATCGTTGACGACGACCGCCGCCCGGGGGACGTGCCCGGTGTACAGGTGGCCCGGATCGACGATGCCGTGTTCGATCACCTCGGCGCGGGTCGTGCCGCTGTCCCAGAACAGCCGGTTGAAGTGCGTGACGTGGACGAGGGTCAGGTCGTCGCGGTCCGCGCAGGGGTGCCGGGTCTCGGGCACCGCGCCGGAGGGGGCGTTGTGCTCCAGGTACACGACCGGCACGTCGCGGCCCAGTCGTCGGCCGAGCCAGCGCTCGGCGAGCTCCCACTCGTGCGGGCGCTGCAGCACGACGAGGTCCACCGGTGTCCGGCGCAGCTCGTCCGGGGCGACCTCCCGCACCGCGTCCGGCCAGTCGAAGGTCCGGGCCCGGCCGAGACCGTCCGGGCCGCGGTCGGGCGTGACGGGGACCAGGTAGGAATGCGGGCCCTGGACGAACGCCGTGGTCCAGGAACCGTGCACGTGCCACAGCAGGATGTTCACGCGTGTGCCTCTCGCTCGCTCTGGTGGGGTTCGGACGGCCGCGTCCGCGCGGTCCCCGGCGGCCGGTGGCGGGACCGTGCCGGCGGCGCCGGTGCGAGCAGCGACTCCACCGCCGCGAGCACGTCGGCGTCCGCCACCGAGTCGAGGCAGGGATGGCCCGCGACCGGGCAGTCGCGGGCCCTGCTTCCGGCGCAGGCGGCCCGCTGGTCGCCGAGCAGGACGTGCGGCACGCGGTACGGGCGCCACCGCTCGGCGGGCACCACCGGGGCGAACAGGCACGCCACCGGCGTCCCGACGGCGGCCGCGAGGTGGGCGGGGCCGGTGTTCCCCGCGACCAGGGCGCGGGCGCCGGCCAGCACCCCCGACAGTTCGCCCAGGTCCTGCGTGACCCCGCCGAGGTCCAGGGCGTGCCGGCCCGCGACCCGCGCCGTCAGCTCCTTCTCGGGCGCGCTGCCCGTCACCACCACCCGGTGGCCGGCGTCGTGCAGGGCGGCGCAGGCGCGCACCGCGCGGTCCGGGCTCCAGGAGCGCGCCGCCACGGCGGCCCCGGGATGCAGCACCACGTACGGTTCCGGTCCGGTCAGCCGGCTGGTGTCGGGCGGCGCGCTCACCCGCAGGGCGCCGTCGTCGCCGGGCGGCAGCGGGAAGCCGAAGTCCCGCACCAGGTCGAGGGCGGCCTCCGTTTCGTGGCGGCCGGGCAGCCTGCGGTGGCGCAGGGCCAGCAGCGAACCGGGGTAGTCCTCGCAGTCGGCGGCGACGGACGGCACCCCGGCCATGGCGAGCAGCAGCGCCGCGGGCAGCGGGCTCTGGTGGTAGGAGACCAGGACGACGGCGCGGTCGAAGCGCTCCGCCGCCAGCGCGTCCACCAGCATCCCGCACTCCTCGCGGGAGGTCCGGCCCGGGCGCAACCCCACCCACGCGGCGTCGTGGACCAGGATGCGGTCCACGCCCGGCAGCAGCCGGGCGGCCGCGACGCCGGCGGAGCCGCACAGCAGGGTGGTGCGGGACGACCCGGCGGCCACGGCGCGCACGGCCGGGCCGCTGAGCAGCACGTCGCCCGCGCTGTCCAGCCGCACCACGAGGGTGCGCGGCGCGGTCATCGGGACCGTTCCGCGCGCCGGTCGCGGCCGGCCGGCTCGCAGCCGCCCGGTCCGCCGCCGAGCACCAGGCGGACCGCGCCCAGCAGGTCGGCCGCGCGGGCGTCGGCCGCCGCTACTTCCTGCGGGCGGGTGATCGCGGTGGGAACGAGGACGCCGTGCGCGCCGGCCGAGCGGGCCGCTTCCACGTCCGCCCCGATGTCGCCGATCACCACGGTCCGGCCGGGCGCCGCGCCCAGCCGTTCGCAGGCGGCCAGGACCAGGCCCGGAGCGGGCTTGCGGCAGCGGCAGCCGCCGTCCGGTCCGTGCGGGCACACCGCCCACAGGGCGAACGGCCCGAACACCGCGTCCACGCGGCGCCGGACCGCCTCGACCTGGCTCCGGGTCAGCAGCCCGCGGGCCACGCCCGACTGGTTGCTGACCACGCCGACCGGGACACCGGCCCGGCGCAGGGCCGACACGGCGGCGCGGGCGGAGGGCATGGGGACCACGCGCGCGGGATCCCCGTTGTAGGGCACGTCCACGACGAGCGTCCCGTCGCGGTCGAACAGGACCGCGTCCGGGAGCCGCCGCCCGGCGTCCCCCGCCCGGCCTGCGGCGGGCACCCTCGCGCGGCGGGCGCAGCCGGCCGTCGGGGGGCCGTCCCACACCCACGGACCACCGGCGCGATCCCGTCGGGCGTCGCCGCTCACGACACGGCCTCCGCGCGCGGGGCCCCTGCGGAGCCCGTCGCCACCGTCACCGCCGCGGCGTCGGCGGCCGGCCCGCGGGCCGCCGCCCGGCGCGGCACGGCCCGGTGCGCGACGTGACCGCGCAGCCAGTGCCAGCAGGCGGCCGGCGGGATGAGCAGGCTCGTCACGGCCATGGCCAGCACCTCGGGCCGGGTCCGGGGACCGGGTGCGATGCGTGCCGCCGCGAACTCCGCGGTCCCGGCCAGCCAGGCGGCCCCGCACACGGCGGCGCCGCGCCACCTGCCGGACAGGGCGCAGCCCACCGCCGCGCCGGCCGCCGCGCTCACCGCCAGGTGCCGCGGGAGCCGGCCGCGCGGCGCACCGGCGCGCTGCCACCAGTCGCGCCCGTGCAGCCGGGCCATCAGGACGTCGTCGGCGTTGCCCCGCTGGAGGCGTACGGAGACCCACCGGTCGGCGGGCCGTACCGGATGTGTGGTGCGGCGCGTGCCGGGCGCCAGGGTCCAGCCGCCGTCCAGCAGGCGCAGGGCCAGGTCGGCGTCCTCCCGGAAGGCCCGCCGGAAGCGTTCGTCGAAGCCGCCGGAGGCGTCCAGGGCCGTACGCCGCAACGCCATGTCTGCGGTGATCCAGCGCGCCGTCGCCAGGCCCGCCGTGTTGCGCTCCCAGTCGGTGGGGCGCCGGCGCTCGGGCAGCGGCACGTCGATGCGGGCGGTGACGGCCGCGGTGTCGCGGGAGGCCGATGCCAGGTCGTGGGCCAGGTCGCGGCCCCACGTCGGCCCGGGCACGACGTCGTCGTCCAGGAAGACGATCCAGGGCGCCGGGCCGGCCGCCCGGACACCGGTGTTGCGGGCGGCGGCCGGTCCCCGTGCCCCGCCGGGCACCACGACGGTGACCGCGCGCAGGCCTTCGGGCACCTCGGCGGCGGGCACCGTCCCGTCGGCGTGCGGCCGGTCGTGCACGATCACCACCCGCTCGGGCCCCTGCCCGCCGGCCGTCGCCGCGGCCAGGGCCTCCAGGCAGGCGGCGAGGCTCGGCCGCCCCACCGTCGGGATCACCACCGCGTAGGACGGCGCCGCGGGAAGCCGCGTCGTCGCGCTCACAGGGCTTCTCCCGTGGCGAAGAGGCCGCCGCGCCGGATGGCGTACGGCCCGATGGCGAGCAGGTCGACCGGTGAGGAGCCGAAGCACTCCAGGGCGTCCCGGGGGTCGTCCACCATGGGGCGCCCGGCTGTGTTGAGGCTGGTGTTGACGACCACGGGCAGCCCCGTGCGCCGCTCGAACTCGGTCAGCATCCGGGCCACCAGCGGTGCGCGGGCGGCGTCGACCGTCTGGATCCGCGCCGTGCCGTCCACGTGAACGACGGCCGGGATGCGCTCGCGCCACGGCGCGGCGACGTCGTGGACGAACAGCATGTACGGGCTGGGCAGCGGCCCGTCGAAGATCTCGGCGGCGCGGTCCTCCAGCACCATGGGTGCCACCGGGCGGAACTGCTCGCGGCCCTTGACGTCGTTGAGCCGCTCCAGGTTCCCGGCGTGGCCGGGGTGCGCCAGCAGGGACCGGTGGCCGAGCGCCCGCGGACCGAATTCCGAACGCCCTTGGAACCAGGCGACGATGGCGTTGTCCGCGAGGGCCTCGGCGACCGTCGCGGCGATGTCCGCGGGCCGCTCGAAGGGCACGCCCGCCGTCTTGAGCCAGGCACCGAGCTCCGCGTCGGACCAGTCGCGGCCCAGGTCGGCGCCCGTCATCGGCTCCACGGTCTCGCCCTCCTGCGCGGCCACCAGCAGGGCCGCGCCCAGGGCCGTGCCCGCGTCGCCCGCGGCCGGCTGGACCCAGACCCGGGAGAAGGGTCCCTCGCGCGCGATCCGCGCGTTGGCCACGCAGTTCAGCGCGACACCGCCGGCCAGCGTGAGCACGTCGTCGTGCGTGCGGCCGTGCAGCCACCGCGCCAGGTCGAGGAGGGTCTCCTCCAGCACCGCCTGCGCGCTGGCCGCCGTGTCGGCGTGCTCCTGGGTCCACGGCTCGTCCGGATGCCGCGGGGGGCACAGTTCGTGCCAGGGGACGTCCGAGGCGTGGAATCCGCCGTCGCCGGTGGGAAAGACGTGGCGGCGCAGGGTGTCGAGCATGCGGGGCCGCCCGTGCGAGGCGAGGGCCATCACCTTGAACTCGTCGCTCGACCTCAGGAAGCCGAGGTGGTCGGTGAGTTCCTCGTACACCAGGCCCAGGGAGTGCGGCAGTTCCTGGGCGCGCAGGGGCTCCAGCCGGTTGCCCCGGCGGGTCGCCGCCAGGTGGGAGGCGCGTTCGCCGCGTCCGTCCAGGACCAGGACGGAACTGCGCTCCGCGCCGTCGGCGGCGAAGGCGCTGGACGCGGCGTGGGACATGTGGTGGGGCACGAAGCGGACGAGGGCCGGATCGAGGCCGGGCAGCGCCGCCGCCAGGAATCCGGCGGCCTCGCGCGCATAGGTCTGCCGCAGGTGGTCCCACGGGTCGTCCAGCCCCATGTCCAGCGCGGGCAGCGCGAGTTCGGGATCGTAGGCGTACGCGACCGCGTCGAGGTCCTGGGGCCGCAGCCCGGCGTACCGCAGGCACCAGGCCGCCGCCCGCTCGGGGAGTTCCCAGGCGGAGAAGGGCACCGGCCGCTTGCCGTGCTTGCGGCGCGAGAAACGTTCCTCTTCCGCGGCGGCCACCGTCCTGCCGTCGATGACGAGGGCCGCGGAGGGGTCGTGGAAGAGCGCGTTGATTCCGAGAACACGCATGGTGGTACGAGCCTTTCGGCCGGCGGGATGGAAAGCGGCGGGGCGCCGTTGCGGCCCCGCGGGGCGGACCTGGTCGGGGGAGGCGTCCGGTCAGTCGTCGAGATGGGCGCGGAACCACTCGATCGTGCGCCGCAAGCCGTCCTCGGCCGCGACCGCCGGTTCCCACTGGAGCTTGTCGCGCGCCAGCGTGATGTCCGGGCAGCGCACGGCGGGATCGTCGGTCGGCCGGTCGATGAAGGTGATCTGCGCGTGGGAGCCGGTGAGGTGCCGGATGTGCCGGGCGAGGTCGAGCATGGTCACCTCGACCGGGTTGCCGATGTTCACCGGCCCGCGCATGCCGTGGGCCGCCATCGCGAGGATGCCGGCGACGGTGTCGTCGACGTAGCAGATCGAGCGCGTCTGCAGACCGTCACCGGTGACGGTCATGGGCACTCCGCTCAGCGCCTGCCGGATGAAGGTCGGGACGGCGCGCCCGTCGTAGCCCCGCATGCGGGGCCCGTAGGTGTTGAACAGCCGGACGATGGCGACGTCCGTGCCCAGGGCCGACGCGTGCGCCGTGGCCAGGGCCTCCCCGAACCGCTTCGCCTCGTCGTAGACGCTGCGCGGCCCGACGGGATTGACGTTGCCCCAGTACCGCTCGTTCTGCGGGTGCTCCAGCGGGTCGCCGTACACCTCGGACGTCGACGCCAGGAGGAAGCGGGCACCGCTGCGGTGGGCCAGCGCGAGCGCGTTGCGCACGCCGAGGCTGCCCGCCTCCAGGGTGTGCAGCGGCAGCCGGAGGTAGTCGGCAGGGGACGCGGGGGAGGCCAGGTGCAGGACGAGGTCGGGCTCGCGGTCCACCGTGAGCCCCTCGGACACGTTGGCCTCGCGCAGCACGAAGTCCGGTTGGCCGATCAGGTGTTCCACGTTCGCACGGCGGCCGGTGCTGAAGTCGTCGACACAGGTCACCGCCGTACCCGCCGCCACGAGGGCGGAACAGAGGTGCGATCCGACGAATCCGGCACCGCCCGTGACGACGGCGTGCGCCCAGCGGCGGGCGGGGGAAGGGCCCATGGTCAGCTCCTGGGAGAACGGGGAGTGCGACGCGGAAGACTCGGTGGAGCGGCTGCGGCTCCGTACGCGTCGGCCGGCCTCGAAGGCCGCCAGAGATCCCCAGCCTGCCCGGAGGCGCCGCGGACGGCACCCCGACCGCGCATTCGAGTGGTAGCGCACCGTTACGGCCCGACCCCGTCCCCCCGGGGTGTCACGGCCAGGACGGCTCGCACCGCGGCACCACCACGAGCTCCGGCACCACGCTCCCCACCGGCACCGAGAGCGCGTACATGACGGTGTCGGCCACGATCTCCGGGCTCTGCAGCATCGTCACGTCGGCATCGGGGAAGCGCTCCAGGATGAAGCCGGTCTCCATGCCGCCCGCGATGATCCCCGTGATCCCGATGCCCGCGCAGTCCCGCTGCGCCTCCTTGAACAGGGTGTGGGTGAAGGCGCGCAGGCCCGTCTTGCTGGCGGCGTAGGGACCCGCCTCCGTCCAGGTCCGGTTCGCCGCCGTGGACAGGATGTTCACGATGTGGCCGCCGCCCCGGGCGACCATGCGCCGGTAGGACTCCAGGCACAGGTACATCGGTCCCAGCAGGTTCGTCGTGACCACGCGCGTCACCTCCTGCGCCGAGAGCTGCTCGACGGCCTTGGAGACGTCCACCGCGGCGTTGTTGACGAGGATGTCGACGGCCTGGCCGTCCTCCTCCAGGTCCCGGAACACGGCCGCGACCGCCTCGGCGTCACAGACGTCCAGCTCCACGAACCGGGCCCGGCCGCCCGCCACCAGCAGGTCCGCGCACAGCTCCTGCGCGAGGTCCTTGCGCACGTCGGCCACCAGCACGGCGGCCCCCGCGGCGGCCAGCCGCCGCGAGATGGCCGCGCCCAGTCCGCGCGCCCCTCCCGTCACCAGCGCCTGCCTGCCGCTCAGCACGCCCTCGACTGCGCTCACGCTCCCACGCTCCTTCCGCGCCGCGCGCGTCCGGTGTCCGGGCCCCGACGGCCCGGCGGCGGCGGCACGGCCCCACTGTGGCAGCGGCGACCGGGCCCGGCGGGGCGGGCCGCGCCGGGTGTCGCGGAGACGGCGGACAGCCGTGACCGGTCGTGCCGCGTCCGGACGGGTGAGGGCGCGCGCGCCGGTCCGATGCCGGCGACCCGCGGACAGGCGTGCGGTAGCTTCCGCTCCGCTGAGTCCAGGGACCGGTCCGTGCGGTCCGAGCCGGGTACGAGGAGGTCGTTTCGTGTTGTCCGGAGTGGTGAAGTGGTTCGACGGTGTCAAGGGGTTCGGATTCATCGTCCAGAAGGACGGAGGCCCCGACGTCTTCGCCCACTACACCGCGATCAACGGCGCCGGCTACCGGGAGCTGTGGGCGGGCCAGGAAGTGACCTTCGACGTCGTGCGGGTGCCGAAGGGGTTGCAGGCGGAGAACATCACGCCGCTCTGACGCGGGGCGCCTGACGGTGGTCGCGGTGCGCGGGTCGCGCGGCGCCGTGTGAGCAACCACACGCCGTTCCCAACTCGCCCCGGAGCGCGGGGAAACCGGTTCCGCGGCCGACCGCCGGGTCCGGCGCGGGCCGTGCCCGGCGGGAGGCGTCTGCCACCATGGTCGCGGCACGGTGCGTCCCGGCCCGCCCGCACCCCGCCTTCCGGCCGTGCGCCGCCGGAGCGCGACGGTGCCCGCATCCCCCGTCGCCCGCCGCCCCCCGCGGCCCTTCACGAGTGCCGCTCCTGTGACTGCCTCCCCCTGCGCCCCTGCCCCCGCTCCGGCCGCCGCCTCCCCGTCCGCCCCCTCCGGCCCGCCCCCCGCCCCGATGGACCGCTCGCCGTGGCGCTGCCTGCGCTACCGCAGCATGCGGTGGTGGTCGGCGGCCGGCCTCGTGTCCAACGCCGGCACGTGGATGCAGCTGACCGTCCAGAACCTGCTCGTCCTGCAGATCACCGGATCGGCCGCCGCCACCGGACTGTCCGTCTCGGTGCAGGCCGCTCCCGGTCTGCTGTTCGGCCTGGTCGGAGGCGCCGCCGTCGACCGCTGGCCGCGCAAGCTGACCGCCGCCGCCAGTCAGGCCGTGCTCGGCGCCGTCGCCCTGGTGACCGCGGCGCTCGTCGCGCTGGACCTGCTCAGCCTTCCGGTGCTGATGGCCCTGGCGGCCGTCACCGGCCTGATCGCCACCGTCGACGGTCCGGCGTGCGCGCTCCTCGGCAACGACCTCGTGCGGTCCGAGGACGTGCCCTCGGCCATCGGGGTCGGCTCGCTCGTCCACAGCGCCGGCCGGCTCGCGGGCGCCGCCCTCGCCGCCGTCGCCGTCGGGGTCATGGGCACGGCTTCGGCCTATCTCGCCAACGGCCTGTCCTTCTTCTTCGTGGCCTGCGTCGTCCCCTTCCTCAAGCCGGTGCGCTCCGCGCAGCCGCAGGCCGTCGCACCGCCCGCGCCGGATCCCGGCGAGGGGTTCAGCGCCCGCCAGGGCCTGGCCTACTTCATGGGCCGGCCCCGGCTGGTGGCGCTCGCCGCGATGAACGCGGTCAGCGCCACCTTCGGCCGCAACTACTCGCTGACCCTGGTCGTCCTGGTGGCCGGCCCGCTGGCGGGCGACGCGGGGTCCTACGGGAAGGTCTCCAGCGTCCTGGCGGTGGGCGGCCTGCTCGGCGCCGTTCTCGGGGCCCGGCTGCGCCACCCGGGAGTGCGCCTGGTGGGCGCCCTGACGGCGGCCGGAGGACTGCTCCAGGCGCTGGCGGGAGTGTCCCCCTCCGTCGTTGCGCTGATGGTGCTCGTGCTGCCCATGGCCGTCGCGGAGTCGGTGGCCGACACGGCGCAGTCCACCGTCCTGCAGACCGACCCGCCGGCCCGGATGCGCGGGCGGGTCCTGGGCGCCTGGTCCAGCATCCGCACGGTGTGGAGCCTGGCGGCGCCGCCCGCTCTCGGCCTGATGATCGAACTGGCGGGGGTGCGGGCCACCCTGGTGGCGGGCGGCCTCGTCGTGGCGGCCTCCATCGCCTTCGGCTACCTGCTCCGGGGCCGCCGGTCCCGGCCCCCGCAGCCGCGGCTCGTGGGCCTGCGCCTGGCCGAGGTCCCCGCCTGAGGCGTCAGCCGGTGTCCCCCGCGGAGGCGGGGGGATCGCAGAAGGTGTCGAGCACGGTCTCGGGCGCGGTGCGGCGCTCGACCAGGGCGCGGGCGATGTCGGTGGGCCGCTGGTGGTGCTGGGAGGCGTAGGCGGGCAGTCCTCTGGCCGCCCGCTCGGGAGTGATGCGGGCGGTCGCCGCGAGCATGCCGCCGGCGGTGTCGAAGACGGCCTTGCCGGAGAGGACCGCCTGGGTGCGGGTGGTGAGGTCCTCGGTGCCCAGCCGGGCGTGGTCCCAGGTCATGAGGGCGGTGGTGGCGACGTCGGCGAGGGCGCACAGGATCGTCGTCTCGCCCTCGTCGAGCGTCAGCGGCCGGCGCGCGAGGAGGTTGAGGGCGCCCACGGCCTCCCCGCGGACGCTCAGCGGGAAGGCGTGTGCGCCGCGGTAGCCCGCCGCACGGGCCAGCGGCACGAAGTCGGGCCAGCGCTCCGGCCGCTCCTCCAGATCGGGGGCGTGGACCACCTCGCCGGAGGCGAAGGCCTCGATGCAGGGCCCCTGACGGATCTGCGCCTGCCACATCTCCGTCAGCTCGACCGTGTGCTCGGTGGCGACGGCGTGCCGCAGCTGCCCGCGGGCGTTGACGAGCGTGACCCCGGCGGCGTCCACGTCCGTCAGGGCGACGCTGTGCCGCAGCATCGCCATGAGCGAGTCGCAGGACCCGTCGGGCGGCCCCGCCAGGGTCAGGGCGTACGCGGTGCCCGCGTCGGCCAGGCGCTGGACGTGGTCGCGGGACCAGGCGGCGAGGTCGGTCGCGACAGGAACAGCCGGCCGGAGGTGTAGAAGCCGATGGAGCCGGGGCCGCGCTCCTCCAGCAGCGCGCGCGAGCGCGAGACGATCCGCTCCATGGCGGTGTCCCCGTCGCTCTCCACCAGCCGCCCGCCCTCCCGCATCAGCGGCCGGGTCAGCCGGTCCGGTCGGACGAGGCGTTGGCCTGCCAGCCGAACAGGTCCTTGGGGCCGAGCCTGCCGCGGTTGACCCGGTCCACCGCGCGCCCGCGCACCCCGACGATGCGGCCGTCGGACACGGCGATGTCCATCGCGTCGCCGTCCGAGTGCAGGATCGACGCCGCCTGTACCCACTTCTGCACCCGCGCCACGTCGAAACCGTCGGCCAGGTAGGTGTCCACCCGTGCCCGCCACGGCAGGTGACGGCCGTGCGGGACCCGGCCGCCCCGGGGTTCGGCGATCCGGTCCACCGAAGCGTTCATGACCACTGCCTCCTCGACTGCGGCCCGGGGTCGCTCACGGGCGTGCGGTTCAGCGGCCCCCAGCGTCCCCGTTGCCGTTTGATCTCCTGCTCCGCCTCCTCGATGACGCCCGCCCCGACCCAGCCCAGCGGCTGCACGTCCGTGACCAGGGGTTCGTTGTCGGGCCCGCGGCCCGCCACCGTGCCGTGCAGCACCCAGGGGCGGACGCGGCGGTCCTTGACCCGGGGGAGGTGCGCGTAGTCGTACAGGCGGCGGGCCGCCCACAACCGCAGCGGGCGGTCCCGCCACCAGGGCTCCACGTCCATGGCGTTCGCCGACAGGCCGGGCAGGGCGATCCCGGTGAGGTCGTCCCGGCTCCCCGGTGTCCCGAGGTCGATGTCGGGCCCCCTCGACCACCGGACGTAGACGCCCGTGCGGCCGTCCAGGAGATCGGTCAGCTCGCCGAGCGAGCCGATCTCCGGCATGCGCGCACTCCGCTTTCCTTCCACGCGCGTCACCTACCCGGGCCCGTGCCCGGCATGCTGGCGAGCGGCCGTCCGGGGAGGCCGCCCGCGCATGCCGGTGAACGTGGGGGCACGGCCCCTCACGTGCCGTGGCAGGTGCCGCCGCGGACCATGTCCAGGTGCATGACGACGACCGGCCGGGCCTTCTTCGCCGCGGTGACGGTCTCGCTGTCCTTGCCCTGGTTGATCTGCTGATCGATCATGGTGAGCGTCTTGGAGTGACCGGCTTCCTGGGTGGCCAGCCACGCCGTGTCGTAGCCCTTGCTCCCGGCCTTGGCCCGGACGTCGGCGAGCGTGTTCTGCTGCTCCCGGGTCGGGGTCTGCGACAAGGTGACGTTGCCCTTCTCGGCCAGGGCGGAGAGGTCGGCGTCCAGCTTGGTGTGGTCGCGGACCAGCGCGGCACCGACCTGCTTGACGCAGTCCGTGGTCGCGTTCTTCTGCGCGTCCTGGCCGGCCGCGATCTCCGCCAGGTTGCTCTGATGGGCCCCCTGGACGAAGTACGCGTCCGCGCTGCCCGGGTCGGGCGCGGCCGTGGCCACGGACACTCCGGAACACGCCAGGGCCGCCGTGCACACGCCGATGATCAGTCTTCTCGTACGCATGGTTTCCTCCCGCGCCGCGGGTGGTCCGGGCGGACCGCGACGACCGCGGCACTCGGCGCCTGTCCAGGCCGCTCAAGAACAAACCAGGGGCCCGTCACCGCCGTCTCCGTACCCGGGGTGCCGCTCGGGGCGGTCGGGCCGGGGCCGGACCGGGCGTTGCGCGGCCAGGTGCGCCTCGGCGGCCAGGAGCGCGGCGTGGGCGTTGCGCTGGCCCGTGAGCAGGCACAGCGCGTACGCGGCGTCGTCGAGCTCGGCGCGCTGGGCGGGGTCGTGGGGCGCGGCCAGGGTGCGGCGGCGGGCGGCGCGGAGCCGGCTGAGCTGTTCGCGCAGCACCCGGGGCTGCGCGCCCGCCGCCGGGGCGCCGCCGACGGGCGGGGTCTGCGCGCGGCTGATCTCCAGACCCAGCAGTGCCTCCAGCAACGGGTCGACGGGCGCGCGGGTCCGCAGGGCGAGGACGGCCACGGAGAGTTCCAGGGTGCTGGTGCGCGCGGACCGGGCCGTGTTGGCGAGGATCCGGCGGGCGGTCGCGGCGGTGCAGGGAACCAGGGCCATCACCACGCCGACGGCCCGCGCGAGGGCGGTCCGGTCGGTGACGCCGTCCGGCGCGGAACGCGGCTGCGCGGGCACCGGACGGTCCGGCGCCGACATCTCATCCATGCGGGGGCTCCTTCGCCGGCTCCGGGTGAAGCCCGATGTCTAGCAGCCGCCGCCCCTGTCCCTGCTGGGCGGGCACTCGCACAGGTGGTCCGCGTCCCTCGATCCGAGCGTGTCCGGGCACCCGGCTTGACGCCCCCGGGTGACGCCGGGGGAGAGCCCGGGGCGCGGCTGGTCGGGTGGTCTGCGCGAGGTGCGGCGGATGAGTGCCCGGCGCGGGGCATAGCTAGGGGATGCCTCTGTCATGGCGCCCCTTGCGCAGAAGACGTGTGAACCCGGCCCCGCCGTCCGGGGCGGTCCGGCCGGCCGGACGGGTGCGGGAGAGGGCCGTGCGCGCCGCCCTGTGCGCGGGCGCGGTCGGCGCCCTCGTCGGCGGCTGCGGCGCCCCCGCCGCGCTGGTGGAGGGGGCGCAGAGCGCGGGCACGGGGTTCGAGCGGGCCCTGCGCTCCGGAGACCACGCGTCGGCCTGCCGGCTGCTGGCACCGGAGACGCTCGGGCAGCTGGAACAGAACGGGAAGACGACGTGCGCGCAGGCCCTGGGCGCGCAGGAGCTGCCGAAGGCGGGCGCGGTGCGCGCGATCGAGGTGTACGGACGGCAGGCCATGCTGCGTCTGGACGGCGACACGCTGTTCCTGTCCCGGTTCAGCGGCGGGTGGAAGGTCGTGGCGGCCGGCTGCACACCCCGGGGCGAGCAGCCCTACCAGTGCGCGCTGAAGGGCGGTTGAGCATGCGTTTCCTCTTCGTGACCTGCCTCGTCGTGGTGGTGGGCGGCCTGGGCTACTTCATCGCGATCGGGGCGATGCACCGATGAGCGCCGACCGGGACGACACCTCACGCCGGGACGACACCTCAGGGCGCAGGGGCGGCTTCTGGCGGGACAACAGCCTCACCCTGGCGTTCGGGGCGGCGTTCCTGCTGGTCCTGTTCGGCCAGGCGCTGGCCGGACACGCCGAGTTCAACGACCAGTTGGCCGTCGACGGGCTCCAGCGCGTCTCCTTGGGCGAGTACGTGACGACCTCCGACTTCGCCGTGGACGTCAGCGAGAACTGGCAGTCGGAGTTCCTGCAGTTCTTCCTCTACATCTTCGGGACCGTGTGGCTGGTCCAGCGCGGCTCACCCGAGTCCAAGGAACTCCACAAGATCGGTACGGAGTCCGAGCGGGAGCAGCGCCTGGGCGACCACGCACGGCGGGACTCGCCCCGCTGGGCCGCTGCGAAGGACTGGCGGCAGGGGCTGTACTCGCGCTCGCTGGGCCTCGTCATGGGCACCTTGTTCCTCGGGTCCTGGCTCGCGCAGTCCATCGCGGGCACCGCGGCCTACGACGAGCAGCAGCTGCGCCGGCTCCAGGACCCCGTCGACTGGGGCACCTACCTCACCCGGCCGGACTTCTGGAGCCGGACCCTGCAGAACTGGCAGTCCGAACTCCTGGCGGTCGCGGCCATGGTGATCCTCTCCGTGTACCTGCGCCAACGGGGCTCACCCGAGTCCAAGCCCGTGGGCGCCGCCCACACGTCGACCGGGGTCGAGGGCTAGGGACCTGAGTCAGGAGGCGGGCCGCCCCCGGCGATCAGCAGTTCGCCGACCGAGGCCGCCAGCGCCGCGCGGCCCGGTTCCGGCATCCCCGCGTCGGTGACGAAGCAGTCGACCCGGTCGAGGGAGGCGAAGCTGCTCAGCGCGACCGTGCCCCATTTGCTGTGGTCGGCCACCACGGCGACCCGCCGGGCCGTCCCGATCAGGGCCCGGTTGGTCTGCGCCTCCGCCAGGTTGGGAGTGCTCAGTCCGGCTTCCTCGCTCGCTCCGTGCACGCCCAGGATCAGCAGGTCCACATGGAGCGTGGAGATCACCATGTCCGCGAGCGGGCCGACCAGCGCGGCGGACGGGGTGGGGGAGCCGCCGGTGAGCAGCAGGGCCGGAGCCCCCGCTTCCCCCCGCTCGCGGGCCGCGGACCGGACGAGTTCGGCGACGGGCAGGGAGTTGGTCAGCAGGGTCAGCCGCGGGACGTCGAGCAGCCGGGCGGCGACCGCGCAGGCGGTGGTGCCGGCCGAGACCGCCACCATGCTGCCGGGCTCGACCAGTCCGGCGGCGGTTTCCGCGATGGCCGCCTTGGCGGCGGTGGCCAGCGGCGTCTTGGCGTCGAACCCGGGCTCCTCGCCGCGGGCGCCGGGGGCCCGGACGGCGCCCCCGTACACCTTCTCCACCAGGCCGCGCGCCGCGAGCGCGTCGAGGTCGCGGCGGACCGTCATGTCGGACACGGCGAGCTGCTCGACCAGCTCGGTGACCCGGACGGCGCCTTCGCGGCGCACCGTCTCCAGGATGAACGAGCGGCGTTGCTGGGCGAGCTGCATGGGCGGCAGGATATCACCCGGGACTGTTCATTCTTGCGGAAGTTTGTTTAGTCTTGTTCGGTGAAGAAGAGCATCGCGCAACTCGCCGACGGCCGTGAACTGATCTACTACGACGTCGACGGCAGCCCCGCGCGCCGGACCGCGCCCGACCTCCGCCCGCTCGACCGCGTCGACAGCGACCCCGTCCTGCGGCAGGACGAAGCCACCGGGGACTGGATCGCCATCGCGGCCCACCGCCAGGCCCGTACCTACCATCCGCCCGCCGACGAGTGCCCCCTGTGCCCCTCCCGGGAGGGCAGGCTCAGCGAGATCCCCGCGGCCGACTACGAGGTCGCGGTGTTCGAGAACCGCTTCCCCTCCCTGGCGGGCGGAGCGGGCCGGTGCGAGGTGGTCTGCTTCACCCCCGAGCACGCCGGCGGCTTCGCCGACCTCACCCCGGAGCGGGCCCGGCTCGTCCTCGACGCCTGGACCGACCGGACGGCGGACCTGTCCGCCCGCCCCGGCGTCGAGCAGGTGTACTGCTTCGAGAACCGCGGGGCCGAGATCGGCGTGACGCTGGCCCATCCGCACGGCCAGATCTACGCGTTCACGCGGGTGCCCCCGCGCACCGTGAAGATGACGGCAGCGGCAGCGGCCCACCGCGCGTCCACCGGCCGCAACCTCTTCGAGGACCTCCTCGCCGGCGCGCGGGCCGATGACGACCGGGTGGTGCTCAGGGGCGAGCACTGGACCGCCTTCGTGCCGTACGCCGCCCGCTGGCCCTACGAGGCGCACCTCTACCCGCACCGCAGGGTCCCGGACCTGACGCGGCTGAACGAGGCGGAGCGCGCCGAGTTCCCCGGTCTCTACCTGGACCTGTTGCGCCGCTTCGACCGCCTCTTCGACCGCCCGGAACCCACCCCGTACATCTCCGCCTGGCACCAGGCGCCCGCCCGCGGCGGCGACGAACTCGCCCTGCACCTGGAGCTGTTCACGGTGCGGCGGACGGCGGACCGGCTCAAGTACCCGGCCGGGACCGAATCCGGCATGGAAGCCTTCATCAACGACATCGCGCCGGAGACGGCCGCACGACGCCTGCGGGAGGCGATGTGAGCACCGACCGCGACACCGCCACCGGCTCCGACCGCCACACCGAGCACGCCCCCGGCCCCGGCACCGGCACCGGCACCGGCACCGACCAGGCCGCGGCCCGGTCGGCGCGGGCCTTCGGCGCGCTCTACGGCGTCCCGCCCGACGGCGTCTGGTCGGCGCCGGGCCGGGTCAACGTCATCGGCGAACACACCGACTACAACGACGGCTTCGCCCTCCCCATGGCGCTGCCGCAGACCACCCGCGTGGCCGCCCGGCGCCGGGACGACGGCGTCCTGCGCCTGCACAGCGCCCTGGACGGCGGCCGGGTCACCGAGCTGCGCGTCGCGGACCTCACCCCGGGCGCGGTCACCGGCTGGGCCCGCTATCCCGCCGGCACCGTCTGGGCGCTGGCGGAAGCCGGGCACCCGGTCGGGGGCGCCGATCTCCACATCGACAGCACGGTGCCGACCGGGGCGGGCCTCTCCTCCTCGGCCGCCCTCGAATGCGCGGTGGCCGTCGCCTACGACGACCTGTACGGCCTCGGGCTGTCCCGCCCCGCGCTCGCCCGGATCGCCCAGCGCGCCGAGAACGGCTTCGCGGGCGTGCCCTGCGGGATCATGGACCAGATGGCCTCCCTGTGCTGCGCCGAAGGAGCCGCGCTCCACCTCGACAGCCGCACCCTGGAGCACCATCAGGTGCCCTTCGACCTCGCCGCCCACGACCTCGCGCTGCTGGTCCTCGACACCCGCGTGCAGCACGACCTCGGCGACGGCGCGTACGCCGCCCTGCGCGCCGGGTGCGAACGCGCGGCCGGCCTCCTCGGGCTGCCCGCCCTGCGCGACCTGCCCGCCGACCGGCTGCGCGAGGCGCTCGGCGCGCTTCCGGCCGAGGCCGTGCCCCTGGTCCGCCACGTGGTGACGGAGAACGCCCGGGTCACCGAGGCGGCCGCCCGCCTCGCGGCGGGTGACACGCCCGCCCTCGGCCCGCTGCTGACCGCCGGGCACGCGTCCCTGCGGGACGACTTCCGGGTGTCCTGCGCGGAGACCGACCTCGCCGTGGACGCCGCGCTCGCGGCGGGAGCGCTGGGCGCCCGTATGACCGGCGGGGGCTTCGGCGGTTCGGTGATCGCCCTCGTCCCCGCCGCCCTCGCGGATCCGGTCGCGGCCGCCGTCACCGCCGCCTTCACGCGCGCCGGCCACCACCGGCCGTCCGTCCTGACGGCCGTCCCCTCCCGGGGCGCGGCCCGCCTGTGCTGAGCCGCCGGAGGTACGGGGCTCCGGCCGCGCTCACCCCGCGGGGGGCGCGCCGGCCGGGGCCGGGCAGGGCGCGGTGCTCGCCCGCACGACGAGCTCGGGTTCCACCGAGGCGGGTACGGCCGGCGCGCCGGGGTCCGCGATGTGCCGCAGCAGTTCGCCCACGGCCAGCGCTCCCATGTGGGCGAAGGGCTGCGCGACCGTGGTCAGGGGCGGGGTGCAGTACTCCGCCAGCTCGATGTCGTCCACGCCCACCACGGAGATGTCCTCGGGCACCCGGCGCCCGCACTCGTGCAGTGCCCTGGTCACGCCGAAGGCCATCTCGTCGCTCGCCACGAACACGGCGGTGACGTCCGGGATGCGGCCGAGGATGAGCCCGGCCCGGTAGCCCGACGCCGGTGACCAGTCGCCCTCCAGCGGTGGCGGCACGGACCGGCCCGCCTCCTCCAGCGCCGCACGCCAGCCGTCGCGCCTGCTCGCGGCCTCCAGCCACTGCGCGGGACCGGCCACGTGCCAGACGGTTGTGTGCCCGAGGTCGAGCAGGTGCCGGGTCGCCAGCCGGGCGGCGAGGTCCTGGTCGACAGCGACGACACCCGTCGCGTCGGTCCGTGAGCCGTCGATGGCGATGGTGGGCGTGGTGCGGGTGAGCTGCTCGATCCTGTCGCTGCTGTGGATCAACGGCACCGACAGGATGACCCCCTCCACCCCCTGGTCGGCCAGCCGCGCCAGGGCCCGCTCGATGGCGGAGGTGTCCAGGGAGGTCGTCGTCGCGGTGCTGACCGCGTACCCGGCGGCCTGCGCGGTGTGCTCGATGCCCGAGATGACGGCGGCCCGCGAATAGGACGTGGTCTGGAGGGTCACCACGCCGATGGTGCGGCTGCGGCCCGAACTGAGCATCCGCGCCGCGTTGTTGCGGCGGTAGCCGAGCTGCTCCACCGCGGCCGCCACCTTGGCCCGCGTCCGGTCCTGGACGCCCGGGTGCCCCGAGAGCACCCGGGAAACCGTCTGCGCGGACACCCCGGCGACCCGGGCGACGTCGGCCATCCCCGGCGGACGCCCCTGGTCGCCGGCGCTGCGCTTCACCACGGATTCCTTTGCCGTCACAAGGACGGATGGTATCGCTCCCCAAGGGCCCGGCTGGTGGTTGTCCGGCGCCCCGCCCCTCCTGTGACATCCATTGGCATCGATAACATTCTCTGCCATAGTTCCGAACCATCGAGGCGCACTGGGGCCTGTGGAACGGCGGATTCGACGCCGGAAGACGGAAAGGCATCGATAACATCCCGTGACCACCACCTCCGCACCCACGACCACCTCCGGGTCCGCGCCCCCCTCCCAGGCCTGCACCGGTGCGCCCCCGCCGGACCGGCCCCCGGCCACGCTCACCCACACCGCGGGCGCCTTCCTGCGCGACGGCCGGCCGCACCGCGTGCTGTCCGGCTCCCTCCACTACTTCCGCGTCCACCCGGACCAGTGGGAGGACCGCCTCCGGCGGGTGGCCGCCCTCGGCCTGAACACCGTCGACACCTACGTCCCGTGGAACTTCCACGAACACACCCGGGGCGACGTCCGGTTCGACGGCTGGCGCGACCTCGACCGGTTCGTCCGCCTCGCCCAGCGCACGGAACTCGACGTGATCGTCCGCCCCGGCCCCTACATCTGCGCCGAATGGGACAACGGCGGACTCCCGGCCTGGCTGACCGGCAGGCCCGGGATGCGGCCGCGCACCTCGTACCCGCCGTTCCTGGAGGCCGTCGGGCGCTGGTTCGACCAGCTGATCCCGCGGGTGGCGGCCCTCCAGGCCCGCAACGGCGGACCCGTCGTCGCCGTACAGATCGAGAACGAGTACGGCAGTTACGGCGACGACCGCGGCTACGTCCGCTGGGTCCGCGACGCCCTGGTCGCCCGCGGCATCACCGAACTCCTCTACACCGCCGACGGTCCCACCCCGTTGATGCTCGACGCGGGCACCGTCCCCGGCGAACTCGCGGCCGCCACTTTCGGCTCGCGCCCCGCCGAGGCGGCCGCGCTGCTGCGCGCGCGCCGCCCCGACGAGCCCTTCCTCTGCGCCGAATTCTGGAACGGCTGGTTCGACCACTGGGGCGAGGAGCACCACGTCCGGTCGGCCGCGGACGCCGCCGACACCGTCGCCGGCATCCTGGACGCGGGCGGCTCCGTCAGCCTCTACATGGCGCACGGCGGCACCAACTTCGGGCTGTGGTCCGGCGCCAATCACGACGGCGACCGGCTGCAACCGACCGTCACCAGTTACGACTCGGACGCACCGGTCGCCGAACACGGCGCCCTCACGCCCAAGTTCCACGCCCTCCGCGAGAAGCTGATGGCCCCCGGCGCCGCCGCGGGCCGCCCCCTTCCCGCCGATCCGCCCCTCCTGAGCCCCCGTACCCTCCCGGTGACCCGCGGGGCCGCCCTGCTCGACGGGCTGCGCGCGACCGTCGAACCGGTCCACGCCCCCACACCGCTCAGCTTCGAGGAACTCGGCCAGTCCCACGGCCTGGTCCTGTACACGGCCCACCCGCTCCTGCCGCCCGGCACCCACCCCCTGACCGTCACCGGGCTGCACGACCGGGCGCAGGTCTTCGCCGACGGCGTACCCGTGGCGGTCCTCGACCGGGAGACCGCCTCCTGCACCCTGGCCGGAGCCGGAGAACGCGTCCGGCTGGAGCTCCTGGTGGAGAACCAGGGCCGCGTCAACTACGGACCGCTCCTCGGCCAGGGCAAGGGGATCCTCGGCGGGGTGCGCGTGGACCGGCGCCTGGTGCACGGCTGGAGCATGCACCGGCTGCCCCTCGACGCGTGGACGCCGCAGGACCTCGCGCGGGCCCCCTCGCTCGCCGCGCCCGGCGCGGCCACGGGCTTCGCCACCGCCTCCCTGGTCCTGGACGAACCGGCCGACACCTTCCTCGCCCTGCCTGGCTTCGGCAAAGGGTTCCTCTGGGTCAACGGCGCTCTGCTGGGCCGCTATTGGAAGATCGGGCCGCAGCGCACCCTCTACCTCCCGCACCCGTTCCTGCGCGCGGGCCGCAACACCCTCACCCTGCTCGAACTGGAGCACTTCGGCGACGCGGTCGTGCTGCGCGACGGACCGGACCTCGGGCCGCCGCACGAGTTCGTCGAGACCTTCGACTGACGCCGCGACCCCGGGCCCCCGCTCCACGACCCGCCCGCCGCGCCGGCCCGGCGCCCTCCGACGCCCTCCCCACGGGCATCCCCCCACACGGCAGCCCCGCACAACGGACGAGGGCTGGCGGACGACGAAGGAACGAGGAGGATCCGTGTCAGCCTCAACTCCGGCACCCACCCCGCGCGGCACACTCGCGCATGCGGCGGTGGCGTTCACCGTGGCCGTGACGGCGGTGACCGCACTGACCGCGATGCCCGCGATGGCCGCCCCACCCGCCGCCGGCGCAGCGGCACACGCAGTCCCACCGGCCGCCGCCGCCCCACCCGCCCCGCCCGCCGCGGCCACCTACACCGTCACCGTCGGCTCGAAGGGATCCTGGACCCAGCCGGACGACACCCCGGCCGCCCCCTACCTCGACAAGGACGGCACCTTCTACTACCAGCAGGCCCACGCGCTCTACGGCGCCTCGGAACAACGCCGGTGGACCTTCTACACGGGCACGGACTTCGACACCGCCACCCGCTCCGGCGCGCTGAGCGACGCGGTGAACCCCGCCAACGGCAAGGACCGCAACAACGACACCACGTGGCGCTGCAACAACAGCCCGACGGGGCTGACGTCGACCAGCGCCCCCTCCGGGTCCGGCTACTCCCAGCCCAACTTCTGCGACCTCGTCGGCGTGTGGACCGACCCCGACACCGGCGACTGGTACGGCCTCGTCCACAACGAGTTCACCCCGCAGCCCTTCGGCGACGGCGTCCACTTCGACGGCATCGACTACGCGGTCTCCACCGACCAGGGCCGTACCTGGACCATCAAGAACCACGTCATCACCTCCCCGTACAGCACCGCGCGCGGCGACACCACGGCGTTCCCCCAGCAGACCTACTCCTACGGCGACGGTGATCCGCGGCTGTTCGCCGACACCGCCTCGGGCTACTTCTACGTGTTCTACGGCTCGCGGATCGTGGACAAGGGCAGCGGCTGGAAGGCGTTCCACGAGCACGTGGCCCGGGCCCCCATCTCGGCCAAGATGGCGCCCGGCTCCTGGCAGAAGTGGTACGACGGGGCCTGGTCCCAGCCCGGCGTCGGCGGCCGGGAGAGCAACATGGTGCCGGTCGACCAGGCCGGCTCGACCGGCTACACCCCCGCCGACCGCGAGTACGACCCGGCGCGCGCCGGTACGGCCGCCCAGCAGATCCAGGCCGGCACGCTGCCCGCGACCTCACCGCTGTTCGTCATGGACGTCACCTACAACGCGTACCTCGGTCTGTACGTGGGCGAGCCCCAGGCCGTCAACCAGGACGGGACGGCGCCCCAGCAGTTCTACGTCACCGACAACCTCGCCACCCAGAAGTGGCGTCTGCTCGGGGACACCGGCAGCTACACCACCGCGTCCTGGTACCGGTGGTTCCTCGACCCCGCGAACAGGACCGGCTCGGCCATCGTCGGCAAGGACTTCCGCTCCTACTGCTCGTTCGGCTGCTCGGGCGGCTCCTCCAGCGAGTACGTCAACGTCTCCCTCGGCACCTCGGCCCCCGCCGCGCCCCTGGACACGAGCAAGGTCTACCGGATCGGCGCGGGCGGCCGCGTCCTCGCCCAGGTCCCGGGCAGCGCCGCGACCACCTCCCAGTCGGCCACCGGATCCGGCGCGGAAGGCTGGATCTTCACCGCGAACGGCGACGGCAGCTACCGCGTGGCCAACGCGTCCAGCGGGGGACTGCTGGGCGTCGACTCCACGGCGACCGCGCAGCGGGCGTGGGGGACCAAGCCCACCGTCACCGCACCCGGCGCCGGCGGCCCCGCCGTCGGCCGGCAGTGGTTCATCGTCCCCGGTACCTCCGCCTCCGACGGCGGTTCCACCGGCACGTACCGCCTCGTGAACCGCTACAGCGGACTGGTCATCGGCATCTCCGCCACCTCCTCCCGGCTCGCGGAGACCATCCCGGCGCGCTCCTGGACCGGCCCGGCCGGTGGGACCGCGGGCTCGCGCACCGCGGCCGAACAGGCCCTGACCCTGACGGCGGTGGGCGCCGTACCCGACTCCCTCGGCGGCGTCCGCACGCTCCTCGCGGGCGGCATGGCGCTCGACGACCCGCAGCACAGCACCACGCCCGGCACCCAGCTCATCACCTACACCCCCCACGGCGGTGCCAACCAGAAGTGGAGGTTCACCCGGCAGCCGGACGGCTCCTACGAGATAGCCAACACCGAATCCGGCCTGTGCGCCGACATCAGCGACGGCTCCACCGCGGCGGGCGCCAAAGTGATCCAATGGACCTGCCACGGTGGCGCCAACCAGCGCTGGACCGCCATCCGTGGCCAGGACGGCACGTACACCGTCACCTCGGTCCGCAGCGGACTGCTCCTCACCACGACATCGACGGCCGCCGGTTCCCCGGTGACCCAGCAGCCGGCCACCGGCTCCGCACTCCAGCGGTGGACCATCACCTGACGACCTCCCGGCATCCGGGGGCCGTCGCTCAATGAACCTCGAGCCAGCCCCGCTGGGCCGCCTTGAGACCCGCCTCGAAACGGCTGGCGGCGCCCAGACGCTCCATGATCGAGGCCATGTGCCGGCTGACGGTGCGTGAGGAGATGCCCAGCCGCTGGCCGGCGGCCTCGTCCGTGAGGCCGCCCGCCAGCAGGCTCAGGAGCTCCCGCTCGGTGTCGCTCAGGCCGGTCCTGGGGTCGTCCGGGCGGACCGCGCCGAGCGGGACGGCGCCGGCCCAGGTCTGCTCGAAGAGGCCGAGCAGCGCACTGACGATCCCGGGTTCGGTGACGTGCAGCGCACCCTTGCGGGTGTCGGCCGGATCGATCGGCACCAGGGCGTGGGTGCGGTCGAAGATGACCAGGCGCTGGGGCAGCACCGCGGCTGTGCGCACCTCGCTGCCGTGGCTGAGCAGCCAGTGCGAATGCACCGTGGTGTGCGGGTCGTTGCGCGTCGTGTCCTGGTAGAGGGTCTTCATGACGACCCCCCGGGCCAGCGGCTCCTCGTCGGCGGCCCGCGCCGCCGCGAGGTCCTCCGGCCGGTGGCTGGCGCCGGGGTGGACCCCCAGACACTCCTGGCTCATGGCCCGCGCCAGCTGCTCGATGCGGCCCTGGATGGCGTCCATGCCGAGCAAGCGCTCGCCATGGGCGGCCTGGGAGGCGGCGCGTTCGGCGACCAGACGGGTCACGGCGGCCCGGGAGACCGCGAGGTCGGCCTGCCGGGCGGCCAGCTCCGCCTCCTCGCGGGCGAGCATGTCGGCCAGGCCGACCTCGGGCGAGACCGCCCGCATCTGGCCGGGATGCTCGCTGGAGGCGCGCACCAGCGTCAGGCGCCCGAGTTCGTCCAGGCAGTCGTGGACCTGCACGGGGCTCATCCCGCACTCCTCGGCGAGACGAGTCACTCCCAGGTCGGGATGGTCGAGCATGGCGCGGTAGACGGTGCTCGCGGGCAGGCCCAGGCCCAGTGATTCCAGCATGACGTGAAACTCCCCCGTGTGACGTGCGCACCCCCCCGGTGCGCACAGGTCGAATGGTTTCACCGAAGGACCCTCCCTTCAAGATCCGTAAGGCAAGGATTGGCTCATGAAGTGACATGTACCTGCCATTGCGTCGGGAAGTCGACAGGCGAGCCGCCGCCAGCCTTCCGCCCTTCCCGAGGGGGTGACCCGGCGGCAAAGCTGTACATCGCCGACCGGGAGCACCGGGGCGGCGAACGGACACCGGAACGTGGATCGACCCCGGGGCAGCCGCGCCGTCCCGATCAACTACCGTTCCTTCAGGAGGGATCACACGCCATGCTCAGCACCCGTCGCGCTCTGGCTGCCGCCGCCGCTCTCATCGCCGTCATGGTGGGCGCACTGCCCGCCGCGGCCGCCACCCCGCAGACGACGGCCACCGTCCACGCCAACGACAACGCCCAGTGGGGCTAGCCGCGGGATGGAGCTCGTCTACACGAGCCTGAGGCGACGTGTCGCGGACCGGCCCGGACCGACGGGCGACCAGGCCGAGGTAGCCGAGGTCCTCGGCATCCTGTGGGCGCACACCGCTCCGGCGGACGGTCTGGAACACATCACCGGGATCGTCGAGAGCGACCGGATCGACCTTCTGCTGTTCCTCCTGCCGACTTCCGCAGTCGGCCCGGACGGCCCGGATGGCCCGGACGGCCCGGACGGCCGCTCCGGCCGCGGCTGCGTCGAACGGGCCGCCGCCCTGCTCACCCGTAGCCACCTGGCCTCACCCGTGCTGCACCGGCGCTACCTGCCTCCTGCGGAGACGGCGGGCCCGCCGGGCGGACACACGGGAGCCTGACCACCCGCCGTCGGCCCTCCATCCGCCGTAGGCCCCTCACCCGGCTGTCCGCCATCCTCGCGCGACGCGGAGTCGCTTCGCCGTGTCCGCACACGGGCTACACCCTTCGACGCCTCGGCCGACGGTCGCGGTGCGTCATCTGACATCACTCTGCTAGGAGTCACGCAGCCATGCCCAGAAGCAAGTTCTCCGTACGGGGTATCCGCCTGGCGGCGATCGCGGCGACAGGTACGGCCCTCGGCGCCGGTGCGCTGGTGCTGATGACGCTGGAACCCGGTGGCCACGCGTCGGCCACGACCCCGGTCGCCGCGGCTGCCACGGCAACGGCGCAGGCCGGGGGCGCCTCGCCCACCCCGTCAGCGACGGCTCCCGGTACGCCCGCGGCGACTGTTCCCGCGGCCTCGGTTTCCCGCCCGGCCGGGCTGCCGGCCTCCTCACCCGGCGCCACCACCGCCCCGACCGCTGTCCACAGCGAGTTGGTCGCGCCGTCGCCCGACATCCCGGCGGGGCTTCCCCTTGACGTCCGGCTCGCCTTCACCGCAGGGGACTTCCGGCCCGGTGGCGGTCCCGGCGAGTTCTCCGTCGTCCTCACCAACCGCACGGCCAAGGCCTACACGTCGCTGGATCCCATGCTCCAGGTGATCCCCGCTTCGGGCACCGCCTTCAAGGGCGCGCTCGACCGGTTCGATCCCACGGCCCGCGACTGGCGGACGGTCGCGGTCCCGGACACCGACGTGGCGCCGATCGGAGCGTCGGCACCCACGCCCTTCACCGTGCCGGCCAAGGGATCTCTGACCATCCGGTACCGGCTGACGCTCCCGTCGGACCAGTCGGCCCAGCGGACCGACGTCATGGCCTACGCGATCGGCTCCGACGGCAAGCAGCTCGGCGTCGCCACGGGCGTGCTTCCGACCGCCAACCGCTGATCGGCCCCTCACTTTTCCCCGTCTTTCCCATCCTGTCCTGACAGAAGGAATCATTGTGTTCACGTCTCATCGCCGCAGCATTTCCAACGGAGTTGCAGCGCTTCTTCTGGGATCCTCCCTCGGTCTGTTCGGTGCCCCGTCCGCTCAGGCCTCGACACTCGGCGATGCGATCGTGAGCAGCGCGACCGCCCAGCTCGGGAGTTCGGCGTGCGGAAACGGCGGCGCCGGTTACTACGCACCGGGCAGCGATCAGTCGAGCAGTTGCTCCGGCGGGAGCCGGACCCACGCGTGGTGTGCGGACTTCGCGGGCTGGATCTGGGCCCAGAACGGGGTGAAGGGGCTCGCGCCGCTCAACGACCTCGCGAACAGCTTCGCTTCGTACGGCACCGGCCTCTCGTCCACTCCGCACCCCGGCGACGCCGTCTTCTTCCACCCGAACGGCTTCTCCGGCACCGACTACGACCACGTTGCGATCGTGACCGCCGTGTACCCGAACGGGAACATCGACTGGATCGGCGGCAACCAGGGCGGCAACGGTGGCGCGGTCACGCGCAACAGCAACATGCCCGGTACGGTCGGCGCCACCGAGTGGACCAGCGGTGGCTACAGCGTGCACCTCAAGGGGTTCGTCAGCCCGGTCGGCAGCGCGCCTGCGGCTGCGAAGACCTCACCCGTATCGATGGATGCGGCGGGGACGCATGTGGCGTTCGTGGACACCAATGGTGATCTGGCGAATGACTGGGTGAGCAACGGCGGGTGGCAGGGTCCGTCCGGCCTGGGCGGCAAGGCGAGGTCCGATTCGCCGGTGGTCCTCAATGCGAATTCCGATCACGCCTTCTTCATCGATGCCAATGGCAACGTGATGAATGACTGGGTGAGCAATGGTGCCTGGCAGGGTCCGTCGGCGACCGGTGGGAAGGCGCGGGCCGGCTCTCCGCTGGTGACCAATGCGGCGGGCACGATGGTGGCCTTCGTCGACACCAGCGGCAATGTGGTCAATGACTGGGTTGCCAATGGTGCCTGGGCCGGTCCTGCGGGAATGGGTGGTCAGGCGCGTTCGGATACGCCTCTGGCGATGAGTGCCAATGGTGATCACCTGTTCTTCATCGATGCCAATGGCAGTGTGGCGAACGACTGGGTGGCCAATGGCGGGTGGCAGGGTCCGTCGGGTATCGGTGGCCAGGCGCGTGCCGGTTCCGGTCTGGCCACTGACGCTTCCGGTACGCATGTCGCTTTCGTCGACACCAATGGGAACGTCGCCAATGACTGGGTTGCCAATGGTGCCTGGGCCGGTCCTGCGGGAATGGGTGGTCAGGCGCGTTCGGATTCGCCTCTGGCGATGAGTGCCA
>NZ_JBEXPB010000006.1:188777-225171 GCF_040611795.1 Streptomyces sp. NPDC006529
GTGGCGAACGACTGGGTGGCCAACGGCGCCTGGTCCGGCCCCTCGGGAATCGGTGGCCAGGCGCGCGCCGGCTCCGGTCTGACCACCGATGCCTCGGGCACGCACGTCGCCTTCGTCGACGCCAACGGCAGCATCGCGAACGACTGGGTGAGCAACGGCGCGTGGCAGGGCCCCGCCGGCATCGGCGGCACCAGCCGCTGACCAGCCCGCGACCAGCACCGATTCCACCCCGGCCGGCCTCTTGCCGACCGGGGTGGAATCGTTCCTATTGCGGCCCGCGGTGTGACCGGCGAGGTCCACCCGGCCGCCGACCGCCCGCGCTGGGACGCCAGGCGGGCTCGGTGGCCGGGAACGTGCGACCGGGTCGCTGCGTTATAAGGGGAGAAGCAGTCGGAGCACGCGAGGGAAGGGGTCCCGGATGTCGACGAGTGGGAAGATCGCCGCTGCCGGAGTCGTCGCAGCGGTCATCCTGTTCCTGACGGTCGGATTCTGGGTGGGGCTGCTGGTCCTGATCGGGGTCCCGGCCGCCGCCTATCTGATGCTCGACCCCTCGCAGCGGCGTCGCTTGCGCGGCGTGAACAAGAGACGGCGAATAGGGCGGTGACGGTGTCCGAAGCGGAGATCCGAGGGGAAGCCCTCAGGAGTGCCGGTGTGGTCCTGGCGGTCAGCAGCAACGGGGCGTACTCGTTCACCAAGCCCGCGCGCGAGAGCATCACGCTGCTCCCAGGGCTGGGTGTCGAGGGGGACGTGCACGCGGGAGTGACCGTCAAGCACCGCTCCCGGGTCGCCCAGGATCCGACGCAGCCCAACCTCCGGCAGGTCCACCTGATCCACCGCGAGCTCTTCGACGAGGTCGCGCGGGAGGGCTTCGAGGTGGCCGCGGGCCAGCTCGGGGAGAACGTGACCACCGAAGGCATCGATCTGCTCGGCCTGCCGACCGGAGCGCTCCTGCGCATCGGCGCGGAGGCCGTCGTCGAGGTCACGGGCCTGCGCAACCCCTGCGCCCAGATCAACAGGTTCCAGCACGGCCTGCTCAAGCACGTGGTGGGCCGCGACGCCTCGGGACGCATCCAGTACAAGGCGGGCATCATGGGCGTGGTCCGCGAGGGCGGAACGATCCACCCCGGAGATGGCATCAGCGTCACCCTCCCGCCGCGTCCGCACGTCCCCCTCGCCCGCGTCTGACCCCCGGCGGGCGGGGCGGGCGTGCCCCGGCCGTCCCGCCGCCGGGCCGTCACACCGGACGGACCGCGACCTCGTCCAGCGCGGCCAGCAAGCCGGGCAGGTCCATGCCTGCGTCCCCGTCCCCGTCCGCGCCACCGTCGCGCGGCACCGGAATGACCTCGCTCGGCCCCTCGTCCAGCAGGACGAAGGCGATGTCGTCGGTCCGGGCCACCAGAGACCATCCGGGGCCGTCGACCCGCAGGGTCCTGGCACCCTCGCCCGCGAAGGCGGACCGCACCCGGCCCGGCGGTGGCGGCGTCGTCGTGTAGTCCCGTGCCTCCGCCAGCACCCGGGCCAGCCCGGGATGCGCGACCGGCTGACCGCCGCCGTCCGACGCGAACCGCTCGCGCCACTCGGACCACTGGCGGGCGATCTGGTCCGCGCCCATCCGCCGCTGTACCGGCCCCCAGGTCTCGGCCGAGGGCGGGGCCAGCGGAACCCGCCCCGTCCCGTCCGCGCCCTGCTCGGGATCGTGCGGTTCGGGGATGCCCGGCGCGGCCACGGACAGCGCCAGTGGCCAGCCCGCCAACGAGACCACGATGCTGCGCTCGTCCGGGGAGAGGTCGTACTCCATGCCGCAGTCCCAGGAGGCGATGGCGGTCGCGACCAGCGCGACGTCGTCGACGACCACGGTCCAGCGCGCGCCGTCCTCGTCCTGGCCGAGCACCAGCCCGTAACCGTCGGCGGCCGGGGGCACGCCGAGCAGCGAGCACGCCTCCGGGTAGTCGTCTCCCAGGATGCTCGGGAACTGGGCCGGGGTCAGCAGTACGGCGGACAGCACGTACAGCGAACCGTCGCCCTCCTCGTCGGACACGTACCCTCCTGGTAGCTCACCTGTCGGCGCACCCTAACCAGCCGGTAACCCGCGCGTCGAGAGCGGGAGTGCACCGATTTCCAACGTCAGTGCCTGCACGTAGAGTTGGGAGCTCGCCACAGAAAGGGTTCCTCGGTGCAGCGTTACGACCGGCTGAAGGAGATCCTCCGGCTCGATCCGGAGCGGGATTTCCTGGCCATCTACCGGCTCACCGCCACCTACGAGTTCCCCTGGGACTTCGCCCGGGCGCTGGAACTGGCCCTCTACCGGACCTACGCCGTCCCCAGCATCGGCCGGCTGCTCGCCGAGACCGGCGAGTTCACCGACCGCACCCAGAAGCGCTACGACGACACCGTGCTGCTCCTCGACGCGGTGGTCGAGCACGGCTTCGACAGCGACACCGCGCGCACCGCGATCCGGCGCGTGAACCAGATGCACCGCGGCTACGCCATCTCCAACGAGGACATGCGCTACGTCCTGTGCACGTTCGTGGTGATTCCGAAGCGCTGGCTGGACGTCTACGGCTGGCGCGCGCTCACCCACCACGAGCAGCGGGCGAGCGCCCGGTACTACGCCACCCTCGGTCGGCACATGGGCATCTCGGACATCCCGGACTCGTTCGAGGAGTTCGAAGCCACCCTCGACGGCTATGAGGAGGCCCACTTCGGCTGGGACGAGGGCGGCCGCAAGGTCGCCGACGCCACCCTCGACCTGATGGCCTCCTGGTACCCGGCCCCGCTCGGCCCGCTGGTGCGCGGCGCCGGGCGCGCCCTGCTCGACGAGCCGCTGCTGCGCGCGTTCCGCTACGACCCTCCGCACCCCCGCCTGCGCGGGCTGGTCCGGGGCGCGCTGCGGCTGCGCGGACGCGCGGTCCGCTTGCTGCCGCCCCGCGCGGAGCCGCACTACGCCCGGCAGAACCCGGAGGTCAAGGGGTACCCCAACGGCTACGACGTGGGCGAGCTGGGCACCTTCCCGAGGCCCGGCGGCGCGGGCGGCTGCCCCGTGCCGCACCCCCGCCGCCCCCAGGGGGCCGACGCGCCCCCGCCCTAGGGGCCGGTTCCCGGCTCAGGGACGGCGTACCGCCAGGGCCAGGAACCGGTGCTCCTCGTCGGCGTAGGAGGTCGGTTCCCACCCGGAGGCGCTGAGCAGGGGGCGGAGGTTGTGCTCGGCCCGCATGTCGTCGTCGGTCAGCTCCCGGCCCTGGCGCGCCGCCAGGGCCGCCCGCCCGATGGGGTGGAACAGGGCGAGCCGCCCGCCGGAGCGCACCACCCGCGCCAGTTCGCGCAGGCTCACCTGCGGGTCGGGCAGGTGGGCGATCAGCCCGGCCGCGAACACCGCGTCGAGGCAGCCGTCCCGCAGCGGCAGCCGGGTCGCGTCCGCCAGCAGCAGCGCGCCCGCCGCCCGCCGCCCGGCCTGCGCCGCCTCGGCGAGCATCTCGGGGGTGAGGTCGGCGCCGAGCACGGTTCCGGAGGGGCCGACGGCCGCGCGGAGTTCGGGCAGCGCCCTCCCGGTCCCGCATCCCGCGTCGAGCACCCGGTCGCCGGGCCGCAGGCCGATTGCGGCCACGGCGGCGGCGAAGGCGGGCCCGTCCCCGGGGAACTTCCGGTCCCAGTCCGCCGCTCGGACCCCGAAGAACTCCTGCACGCGTGTGTGGTCTTCGCTCATGTGCCCATGATCCCGCACGCACGCACGGTCGCGTGCGGACAGTGCGCAGGATGACACCCGGTGTGATCGAAGATGAACCTCGCGCTGTCATATTCCAGCAGTTCCAGCGCCTTTCGAAATGCTTCCCCTGTTCGTGGCCTCACCCGGACTAGCGTCCCGTGGCCATGGGACACCTCGACCACGCGGCCTACGGCTGGCTCACCCCCGTACTGTCGTACGTGATGGCATGCATCGGCTCGGCCCTCGGGCTGCGCTGCACCGTCCAGGCGCTCGCCGCCACCGGACGTTCCCGCCGCAACTGGCTCCTCACCGGGGCCTCCGCGATCGCCACCGGCATCTGGACGATGCACTTCGTGGCGATGCTGGGATTCGGCGTCACCGGCACCGAGGTCCACTTCAACGTGCCGCTGACCCTCCTGAGCCTGGTCGGCGCCCTGCTGGTGGTGGGCGCCGGGGTCTTCGCCGTCGGCTACGGCCGGGACCGCGGCCGGGCCCTCGTACTGGGCGGCCTCACCACAGGCCTCGGCGTCGCGAGCATGCACTACCTCGGGATGGCGGCCCTGCGCATGCACGGGCGCGTCTCGTACGACCCGCTCGCCGTCGGCCTCTCCGTCGCCATCGCGGTCGTCGCGGCCACGGCCGCCCTCTGGGCCGCGGTCAACATCACGTCGCCGGTGGCCGTGGCGCTCGCCTCCCTGGTGATGGGCGCCGCCGTCAGCAGCATGCACTACACGGGAATGCTGGCCGTCTCGGTCCACGTCACCCCCTCGGACGCGCCCCTGCCCGGAGCCCCGCTGATGCAGTTCGTCTTCCCCCTCGCGGTCGGTCTCGGCTCCTACCTGTTCATCACCTCCGCCTTCGTCGCGCTGTCCCCGAGCGCGGACGAACGCGCGGCATCGGCCTCCGCGCAGCGCCTGGGTGCCCGGGCCGCCGCCCACTGAGCACCGATCCCGGCCCGCGCCGCCCGCTTGCACGCACGCACGCACGCACGCATCGCACGACACCGGAACGAGGACCCCATGCGCACACCCCGCAGGAAGCCGGACGCGGCCCCGCGGCACCCCGCGCCCCCGGCGCGAGGCCGCCGCGCGCACGCCGGCCCGCCGGCCGACGAGCCCCATCCCGGCCCCCCGCACGCATCGACCGGGCCGCACCCAGCGACCGGACCCCACACCTCCGCCGGACCGGACGCGTCGGCGGGACGGGATGCGCCGGCCGGACGGGACGCGGGGATGACGACCGGACGGGGCCGGGCGTACGCCCCCAGCGCCCGAGCGTTCCTCGCCCGCCCCCGACGCACGCCTGCGCCGGGCCCGGCGCCCGCACAGGACCGGACACCGGGACAGGTCCGCGCACCGGGACAGGTCCGCGCACCGGGACAGGACCAAGCCCCGGGCCCGTACCGAACCCCGGGCCAGGGGCCGGCCCCCGCCTTCGCTCCCGCCCCCGGCGGACCCGGGCCCGCCGCCTACGGCCAGGGCAGCGGCTCCGGCCCCGCCGCCGGTGCCTCGGCGGTCGCCGAGCCCCCGGAGACCATCGCTGCCACCCCCTCCGCCCGCCGCGGGCGACGCTCCGCCCGCCTCGGCACGGTCCGTGCGAAGGTCGTCGCGCTCCTGATGGTGCCGGTGGTCTCGCTGCTCGCCCTGTGGGCCTTCGCGACGGTCAGCACCGCCCAGGACGTCGCCCGCGTCAGCCGCGCCCAGCAGGTCGACGACCGGATACGAGTCCCGGTGGACCGCGCGGTCACCGCGCTCCAGGAGGAACGGGCCGCCGCGGTCCGCTTCCTCGCCGACCCGGCCGCCGCCGACCGGGCCGCGGCCCTGCGGGAGCAGGGGCGCCGGACCGGCGCCGCCCTTGACGGACTGCGCCTCGGTGAAGCGCACACCGTCGCCGATTCGGGCGGCTACCCGGCCGACCTCGCGGCCCGGATGCGGACCTTCGTGGCCGCCGCCGACGGGCTCGCGGCCTCCCGTGCCGACGCCGCCCAGGGAAGGACCACCCCGGACGCGGCCTACGCGGCGTACACCCGGGTCGTCGATTCCGCCCTGGCGGTCGGCGGCGCCCTCGGCGGTGGCCGGGACGCCGGAAGCGACGGCGACGCCCGGGTCCTGCTCGAGTTCGGGCGGGCCGCCGAGTCGCTTTCCCGGGAGGACGCGCTGCTCGCCGTACCGGGGCAGCGCAGCGCGGAAACGCTTCGGCAGTTGACCGGCGCGATCGAGACGCGGCGCGCCCTCACGGATGCCGCCGCCCGGGACCTGCCCGCCGCCCAGCGGACCGCATGGCAGGCGGTCACCAAGAGCGCCGTCTACACCGGCCTCACCGCGGCCGAGGACCAGGCGCTGGCGGCCGGGACGGGGCGCGACGCACACGGCGCACCCTCCGGCTGGGAGCCCGTGTACGCCGGAGTGGCCGGCTCGATGCGCGCCGTCGCGAGCGCCGCGCACGCCGGGTCCACGGACCGCTCCGCGCCGCTGGCCCAAGGGCTGCTCAGCCCCTCGGGAGCGGCCGTCCTGCTCGGCCTCGCCGCAGTGGCCGCCTCCCTGGCCATCTCCGTGCGCATCGGACGCGGGCTCGTCGTCGAACTCGTCTCGCTCCGCAACGGCGCCCTGGAGATCGCCCACCGCAAACTCCCGGACGCGATGGACCGGTTGCGCGCCGGCCGGCACATCGACGTGCTGGCCGAGACCCCGCCCGGGAGCCCGGCCGAGGACGAGATGGCCCAGGTCGGGGAGGCCCTGTCCACCGTCCACCGGGCCGCGCTGAGCGCCGCGGTGGAGCGGGCCGAACTCGCCGACGGGATCTCCGGCGTCTTCGTGAACCTCGCCCGGCGCAGCCAGGTCCTGGTCCACAAGCAGCTCACCCTGCTCGACTCGATGGAGCGCCGCGCCGACGACCCCGGTGAGCTGGGCGACCTCTTCCGCCTCGACCACCTGACCACCCGGATGCGGCGGCACGCGGAAAGCCTGATCATCCTCTCCGGGGCGGCGCCGGGGCGCGCCTGGCGGATGCCGGTCCCGCTCACCAACGTCGCACGGGCCGCCGTGTCCGAGATCGAGGACTATCCGCGCGTCGAGGTGCGCGGGCTCGCCGAGGCGGCCGTGGTCGGCGGCGCCGTCGCCGACCTCACCCACCTGCTGGCCGAACTCATCGAGAACGCGGCGCAGTTCTCGCCGCCGCACACGAAGGTCCGGGTCAGCGGCGAGCCCGTGGGCGCCGGTTACGTGCTGGAGGTCGAGGACCGCGGACTCGGCATGGGCCGGGAGGCCCTCGCCGACGCCAACCGGCGCATCGAAGAGTCGGAGGCGCTCGATCTCTTCGACAGCGACCGCCTCGGACTCTTCGTGGTCAGCCGGCTCTCGGCCCGGCACGGGGTCCGGGTCCACCTGCGGCCCTCGCCCTACGGCGGCACCACCGCGGTCGTCCTGCTGCCGAAGGCACTGCTCCAGGGCGCGCTCACCCCGGGCGACGCAGGCACGGGCGGGGACGAGACGGCCGGGGCGCCTGAGACCTCTGAGACCACGGGGACCGCTGCGATGCCCGAGGCCCCCGACGCCCCAGTGGAAAGCAGGCCCGCCGCGGAAGCCGGGGGCGCCTTAGGCGAGCCCGCCGTACCGTCGGCACCGCCCGCCCCCGAAGCACCGCCCGCCCCCGAAGCGCCGCCCGCCCCCGAAGCACGGCCGTCGGCTCCCCGGACCGTCCGGGCCGTATGGGAGGACCCGCGCGGGATCTCGGCCGTGCCCCGCACCCCCGTGCAGCCGGACCCCCGCCCCGCGCCGGTGGCGAACCTCCGGCTCCGCGGCTCCGCCGGACCGACGGGCCCCCTCCCACCGGCCGGCCCCCCACCGGCACCCTCCGCCGGGCTCGCGCCCGCGCGCACCCCCGCGCGCACCCCCGCGCGCAGCCTCGCGCCCGAGCCCGTCCCGGCCGCAGTGAGCGAACTGCCCCGTCGGGTCCGCCAGGCGAGCCTCGTCCCGCAGCTGCGCGAGGCCCCGGCCTCCCGGCCCGTGCCCGGCCCCGGGACCCCGCAGGACCCGCCGGGGCGCAGCCCCGAGGAGGCCCGGGACCGGATGGCGGCGTACCGGGACGGGTGGGCCCGTGGCAGGCGAGCCGTCACCCCCACAACCAACGAAGGAGCAGAGTGATGATCGAACAACAGCGGACCGCGGTCGGCGGTCTCCACAGGTCCGGCGAGCTGGACTGGCTGCTGGACGACCTCGTCGTCCGGATCAGGGAGGTCCGGCACGTGGTGGTCCTGTCCAACGACGGCCTGGCGGTGGGCGCTTCCAGCGCGCTCGGCCGGGAGGACGCCGAGCACCTGGCGGCGGTCGCCTGCGGCTTCCACAGTCTCGCGAAGGGCGCGGGGCGCCACTTCCACGCCGGGGGCGTGCGCCAGACGATGGTGGAGATGGACGAGGGCTTCCTCTTCGTCGCGGCGGCCGGGGACGGATCCTGTCTGGCCGTGCTCAGCGGCGCGGGCGCCGACATCGGCCTGATCGCCTACGAGATGGCCCGGCTGGTCAAACGCGTCGGGGAGCACCTGTACACCCCGTCCCGTTTCCCGGCGCACCCGCCGGCCGCGGGTTGAGAACGGCGGCCGCGGCGGTGGACGGCCCGAGGAACGACCCCGCGGCGAGCGACCGGTGGTACGACGGCGACGCGGGCCCGCTGGTGCGCCCGTACGCCATGACGGGCGGGCGCACCAAGCCCGGCCCGCACGGCGTGCGCTTCGACCTGATCGCCCTGGTGGTCGTCGAACCGGGCGCCGTGGACGCGGCCGCGGACTCCCTGCTCGGCCCGGAGCACCGTGCCCTGCTCGGACTGTGCCGGGCGCAGACCCAGTCGGTCGCGGAACTCGCCGCCGACGCGGACCTGCCGGTCGGGGTGGTCCGGGTGCTGCTGGGGGATCTGCTGGAGGCGGGCCACGTCCGGGTGCGGGGGCCCGTACCGCCGGCCCGCTTGCCGGACGAACGGATCCTGCGCGAAGTCATCGAAGGACTCAGGGCGTTGTGACGGGGCGCTCGCGACCGTCGTATGCGCGGGCACGAGAGTGAGGGGACGACCATGTCGGGACAGCAGGTCCAGCGGCCGGAGGCGGAAGAGGAACTGGCCCCGCTCGCCCTGAAGATACTCGTGGCCGGGGGGTTCGGGGTGGGCAAGACCACGCTCGTGGGGGCGGTCAGCGAGATCCGTCCGCTGCGGACGGAGGAGACGCTCAGCGAGGCGGGCGAACTCGTCGACGACACGGGCGGCGTGGAGCGCAAGACCGCCACGACGGTCGCCATGGACTTCGGCCGGATCACCATCCGGGAGGGCCTGTCGCTGTATCTCTTCGGTACGCCCGGCCAGGACCGCTTCTGGTTCCTGTGGGACGAGCTGTCGCAGGGCGCGCTCGGGGCGGTGGTGCTCGCCGACACCCGGCGGCTCCAGGACTGCTTCCCGGCGGTGGACTACTTCGAGCACCGCCGCATCCCCTTCGTGGTGGCCGTCAACTGCTTCTCGGGCGAACGGGGTTACGGGGCGCACGACGTGGCCGGGGCGCTGGACCTGGAGCCGGGCACTCCGGTGGTGCTGTGCGATGCCCGGGACCGGGACTCGGGGAAGGAAGTGCTGATCAGGCTGGTCGAGTACGCCGGGCGCAGGCACACCGCCCGGCTGCTCGAATCGGTGGAGCCGCAGGCGGGCTCGGTGTGAGACGGGACCCGGGACGGGGTGCGCGGTGTGTGCGGCGGGCACGCGGTCGCCGGGTGACCGGCGGCCGCGCCCGGTCCCGTCAGTCGGCGACGCCGGACATCGAGATCACCTTGTCGATCGGGACGCGCACGAGGAGTTCGCCCGGGACGGCGTTGCGCCGGCCGAAGGCCTCGGCGCGGTCCTCGCCCATGTAGCGCCCCCCGATCCGGGTGGCCCAGACCAGCATGTCGTCCATGTCCTCGCTGATCGAGGCCCGTCCCTGGAGGACGACGTAGGAGAACGGGGGCCGGTCGTCGTCCACACAGAGCGCGACGCGGCCGTCGCGGGTGAGATTGCGCCCCTTGACGGTGTCCGCACCGGTGTTGAAGACGAACGCGTCACCGTCGAGTACGAACCAGATGGGAGCGATGTGCGGACTTCCGTCCTCGCGGACGGTCGACAGCTTGCCGGTGCGGGTGGAGTGCGAGACGAACGCCCGCCATTCCTCTTGAGTCATCTTCTTCGCCATGGGGACATCCTCCTTGCCGGAAAGCCCCTGGTGGGGAAGGCTGGCGAGACGACGCAGCGGGGGTGGGCGCGGCCGGCCGGCCGGGTCGACGGGGAGGGGCGGAAAATGGCACTGGACAAGCAGCTCGACTGGCTGCTGGACGACCTGACGCGCAGGATCCAGCAGGTCCGGCACGTGGTGGTGCTCTCCAATGACGGCCTGGTGACGAGCGCGAGCGCGGGCCTGGCACGGGAGGACGCCGAGCACCTGTCGGCGGTCGCGGCCGGGCTGCAGAGCCTGGCGAAGGGCTCGGGCCGCCACTTCCGTGCCGGTGAGGTGCGCCAGACGGTCGTCGAGTACGACGACGGCGTCCTGCTGGTGATGGCGGCGGGCGAGGGCAGCTCCCTGTGTGTGCTGACGGCTGCCGACGCGGACTACGTGCAGGTCGCGTACGAGATGACGTTGCTGGTGAACCGGGTGGGTGAGCACCTGGGCGTCGCGGAGCGGCGGATGACGGGGGAGTAGCGGGGCTGGTCGGCGCCGCGAGTTGTCCACAGGCTCTGTGACGCCCTTGCACGCTTCGATCACTCTGAGTTACGGTCTTCACGCAGAGTAGTCAACGTGTGCGGGGGAGGACCGTCATGGAGGTCAAGAGCAGGACCGTGGCCGTGGGTCCGGTGGCCGGGAGGCCGTCGGAGGTGCTGAGCGGCGGCCGGGCCGCCGAGGAACTGGGGCTCGGGCGCAGCGAGTTCGCGCGGGCCGTACAGCTGGGCCTGGTCCGGGCCGGGCCGTGCGCGCCGAGCGGGGCTCCGCGGTTCGCGCGGGCCGAGCTGGACCGGATCGGGGCGGCCGAGGGGTTCCCGGACGCCCTGCGCGAGCAGGTCAGGACGGTGGGCGCGGCGGATGCGGCGGAGCTGGTGAAGATCAGCCCGGGCCGGTTCACCCGGCTCGCGCGCTGCGGGCGGGTCACGCCGGTCGGGTACCGGATCAACCGGTACCGGACCGTCGTCTGGCTCTACCTCGCCTCGGAGCTGGCCGACTTCGCCCGGCGGGAGCCCGGGCTGCTGAGCGGGAGCGCGCCCCCGGAGGACCGGGAGCTGATGGAGCGCCGGGCGGATCTGCGGCCCCGGCGGTGGCGCGGACGGCATGTGGGGTTGCTGCTGAGACGGACCGCGGATCCCTGGGAGCGGGCGGCGGTACTGGCTTCCGTGCTGCCGGAGGATGAACTGGAGCGGGCCGTGCCCGACCGGGCGGAGCGGATCCTGCTCACGGGGCTGGCCCCGCCCCCGCCCTACGGGCACCCGCAGATCCCGGCCGCGGCGGCCGTCGCGACCGCCCTGCTGCTGGCCGAGCCCCCGGACGAGCTGCGCTGGTACCGGACGAGTCTGGAGTTCGCGCTCGCCGGAGCGCGGGATCAGTCGAAGACGACCGGCGAGAGGGGGCCGACGTAGACCCAGGCGCCGTCCTCGCGGGAGAAGGTGCTGTGTTCGCGCAGCGAGCCGGTGTGCCCGGCCTCCCGGTAGTGCGCCCGGAACTCCACCGTGCCCTGCGTCTCGAACATCCCGCCGCGCTCCGTGCGCAGGATCTCCAGTCGCTCCCAGCGCTGCCCGGGGTCCAGATCGAGCCGCCCGGGGCGGGTCGAGGGATGCCAGGAGCGGAGCAGGTAGGCGGTGTCCCCGATCGCGAAGGCGCTGAACCGGGACCGCATCAGCAGCTCCGCGGTCGGCGCCTGCCGCTCGCCGGAGTGGAAGCGGCCGCAGCAGTCCGGGTAGGCGGCGGGCAGCCCGCAGGGACAGGGGCGGGCCGGGTTCGGGGTCGGCATGGGCACGCTCAGCTCTTCGGTGACGGGGCGGACGGGGGCGGACCTGGGGCGGAGGTGGCGGCGCACCCGGCTGGGGCCGGGGGCGCACGGGCCGCAAGGTCAGGAGGGGTCGGACTGCTCCGCCGTGGCGGACGGCTTCGGCGGGGCGGCCGGGTAGGGACGGAACAGCCCCTCCTGGACGACCGAGACCAGCAGCCTGCCCTCCACATCGTAGATCCGGCCGCGAGCCAGCCCCCGGCCGCCGTGGGCGATGGGGGACTCCTGGTCGTAGAGGAACCACTCGTCCGCGCGGAAGGGCCGGTGGAACCACATGGCGTGGTCCAGGCTCGCCATGTCGAAACCGCGCATGCCCCACAGCGGCTCGACGGGGATGCGCACGGCGTCGAGGAGGGTCATGTCGCTGGCGTAGGTCAGCGCGCAGGTGTGCACGAGGGGGTCGTCGCCCAGCGGGCCGACCGCGCGCATCCAGACGGCGCTGCGCGGATCGGCGTCCTTGAGCTCCTCGGGGGTCCAGCGGAGCCGGTCCACGTACCGGATGTCGAAGGGCTGGCGGCGGGCCATCCGCTCCAGCGCCTCCGGCAGCGACCCGAGGTGTTCGCGGATCTCGTCCACGACCTTCGGCAGCGTGTCGGGGTGTGGAAAGTCCAGCCGAGGAGGCAGCTGGTGCTCGATGCCGCCCTCCTCCGGCCGATGGAAGGAGGCGGTGAGGTTGAAGATCGTCTTGCCCTGCTGGACCGCGGTGACGCGGCGGGTGGTGAAGGAGCGCCCGTCCCGCACCCGCTCCACCTGGTACACGATCGGCACCCCGGGGATGCCGGGGCGCAGGAAGTACGCGTGCAGCGAATGGACCGGCCGCCCGCCCTCGGTGGTCCGGCCGGCCGCCACCAGCGCCTGGCCGGCCACCTGGCCGCCGAAGACCCGCTGGAGGGACTCCTGCGGGCTGCGGCCGCGGAAGATGTTGACCTCGATCTGCTCCAGGTCGAGCAGGTCGACCAGTCTCTCGGCGGGGTTCGTCATCAGGGGTTCTCCACGGGGCTCGGGGGCGGCGGTGCCGGTGGCGTCGAGGGCGCCGGACGGATGCGGGACGGGGTGGCGGGGACGGTCAGAGTTCGCCGACGGCGGTGACCCGGACGACCGCCCGGCCCTCCTCGTCGGACGCCGCGAGGTCGACCTCGGCGCTGATGCCCCAGCCATGGTCGCCGTTGGGGTCGGCGAAGGCCTGGCGGACGCGCCACAGACCGTGCTCCGCGTCCTCCTCGATCATCAGCAGCTTGGGGCCGCGGGCGTCCGGGCCGGTGCCGAGGTCGTCGTACTCGTCCCAGTAGGCGTCCATCGCGTCGCCCCACGCGTCCGCGTTCCAGCCGGACTCGGAGTCCAGCTCGCCGAGCTCGTGGAGGTTGTCCAGGGCGGCCAGCTCCACCCGGCGGAACATGGCGTTGCGGACCAGGACGCGGAAGGCGCGGGCGTTGGCCGTGACCGGCTTGACCTGGTCGGCCTTCTCCTGGGCCTGCTCCGCCGTCTCCACTTCCGGGTTCGCCAGCTGCTCCCACTCGTCGAGCAGGCTGGAGTCGACCTGGCGGACCAGCTCGCCGAGCCAGGCGATGAGGTCCTGGAGGTCCTCGGACTTCAGGTCGTCCGGGATGGTGTGGTCGAGCGCCTTGTACGCGCCCGCGAGGTAGCGCAGCACGATGCCCTCGGTGCGGGCCAGCTCGTAGAAGGCGGTGAACTCGGTGAAGGTCATCGCGCGCTCGTACATGTCGCGGATGATCGACTTCGGGGAGACCGGGTGGTCACGGACCCACGGGTGGCTCTTGCTGTACACGTCGTAGGCGTGCAGGAGCAGCTCTTCGAGCGGCTTCGGATAGGTGACGTCCTGGAGCCGCTCCATCCGCTCCTCGTACTCGATCCCGTCGGCCTTCATCGCGCCCACGGCGATGCCGCGCTCCTTGTTCTGCTGCGCGGCGAGGATCTGGCGCGGGTCGTCCAGCGTGGATTCCACGACCGACACCATGTCCAGCGCGTAGGAGGGGGACTCCGGGTCCAGCAGGTCGAAGGAGGCCAGCGCGAAGGTGGACAGCGGCTGGTTCAGCGCGAAGTCCTGCTGGAGGTCCACGGTCAGCCGGATCGTGCGGCCCTCCGCGTCCGGGGTGTCGAGCTTCTCGACCACCCCGCCGTCCAGCAGCGAGCGGTAGATCGCGATGGCCCGGCGGATGTGGCGCAGCTGGCTCTTGCGCGGCTCGTGGTTGTCCTCGAGGAGGTGGCGCATCGCCTTGAAGGCATCGCCGGGCCGGGCGATGACCGACAGCAGCATGATGTTGGTGACCTTGAAGCGCGAGGTCAGCGCCTCCGGGTCGGCGCCGATCAGCTTCTCGAAGGTGGTGTCGGACCAGGCGACGAATCCCTCGGGCGCCTTCTTGCGGACCACCTTGCGGCGCTTCTTCGGGTCGTCGCCCGCCTTCGCGAGCGCCTTCTCGTTCTCGATCACGTGCTCGGGCGCCTGGGCGACCACGTACCCCGCGGTGTCGAAGCCCGCCCGCCCGGCCCGGCCGGCGATCTGGTGGAACTCGCGCGCCCGCAGCGTGCGGACCCGGGTGCCGTCGTACTTGGTGAGCGCGGTGAAGAGGACCGTGCGGATCGGGACGTTCACGCCGACACCCAGGGTGTCGGTGCCGCAGATCACCTTGAGCAGACCGGCCTGGGCCAGCTTCTCGACCAGGCGCCGGTACTTCGGCAGCATGCCCGCGTGGTGGACGCCGATCCCGTGGCGGACGTAGCGCGAGAGGTTCTGGCCGAACTTGGTGGTGAAGCGGAAGTGGCCGATCAGCTCGGCGATCTTGTCCTTCTCCTCGCGCGTGCACATGTTGATGCTCATCAGCGACTGCGCCCGCTCGACGGCCTGGGCCTGGGTGAAGTGCACGATGTACACGGGCGCCTGCCGGGTTTCCAGCAGTTCGGTGATGGTGTCGGTGATCGGCGTGGTCACGTATTCGTACGACAGCGGGACGGGCCGGGTCGCGGAGCGGACCACCGAGGTCGGCCGCCCGGTGCGCCGGGTCAGGTCCTCCTCGAACCGCTTCATGTCGCCGAGGGTGGCCGACATCAGGACGAACTGCGCCTGCGGCAGTTCCAGCAGCGGGATCTGCCAGGCCCAGCCGCGGTCCGGCTCGGCATAGAAGTGGAACTCGTCCATCACGACCTGGCCGATGTCGGCGTTGCGGCCGTCGCGCAGGGCGATGGAGGCCAGCACCTCGGCGGTGCAGCAGATCACGGGAGCGTCCGAGTTCACCGAGGCGTCACCGGTCAGCATGCCGACGTTCTCGGTGCCGAAGAGCTTGCACAGGTCGAAGAACTTCTCCGACACCAGGGCCTTGATCGGCGCGGTGTAGAAGGTGACCTTGTCCTGGGCCAGCGCGGTGAAGTGGGCGCCGGCGGCCACCAGGCTCTTGCCGGATCCGGTCGGGGTGGAGAGGATCACGTTCGCCCCGGAGACGACCTCGATCAGGGCCTCCTCCTGCGCCGGGTACAGGGCGATGCCCTGGTCCTCGGCCCACGAGGAGAAAGCCTCGAACAGGGCATCGGGGTCGGCGTTCGGCGGGAGCTGATCAATGAGGGTCACGCCCCCCATCTTGCCTGGCTTCCCCCCGGATGAGGGAACCGGCGGCATCGAAGAAGATCATCGCCGGTACGCTGTGCCGTTGACCGGGCCCGAACGAAACCGTCAACTGGGCCCGACCTCACACCAATGGGGCGGGAACGACCATGATGGGTCCGGCGCACTCACTCTCCGGGGCAGCGGCCTGGCTGGGGGTGGGCGCGGCGACCGCGGCCGCCGGTTACCCCATGCCCTGGCCGGTCCTCGTCGTCGGCGCGCTCATCTGCGCGGGCGCGGCCCTGGCCCCCGACCTCGACCACAAGTCCGCGACGATCTCGCGCGCCTTCGGACCGCTCTCCCGGGGCCTCTGCGAGGTGGTCGACAAGATCTCCTACGCCGTCTACAAGGCGACCCGCTCCCCGCGCGACGCCCGCCGCACCGGAGGGCACCGCACCCTCACCCACACCTGGCTGTGGGCCGTCCTGATAGGCGGCGGCTCCTCGGCGCTGGCCGTCACCACGGACCGCTGGGGCGTCCTCGTACTGCTCTTCGTCCACCTCGTGCTCGCCGTCGAAGGCCTGCTGTGGCGGGCCGCCCGGATGTCCAGCGACATCCTCGTCTGGCTGCTCGGCGCCACCAGCGCCTGGATACTGGCCGGGGTACTGGACCAGCCGGGCAACGGCGCGAGCTGGCTGTTCACCGCTCCCGGCGAGGAGTACCTCTGGCTCGGCCTGCCGATCGTGCTCGGCGCGCTGGTCCACGACATCGGGGACGCGCTGACCGTATCGGGCTGCCCCGTCCTGTGGCCCCTCCCCATCGCGGGCAAGCGCTGGTACCCGATCGGCCCGCCGAAGATGATGCGCTTCCGCGCGGGCAGCTGGGTCGAGCTGAAGGTCCTCATGCCGGTGTTCATGCTGCTCGGAGGCGTGGGCGGGGCCGCCGCCCTCGGCTTCATCTGACCTCCCCGGCACCCGGCGGCCCCCGTCGCGCAAGGCCGTCCGTTCGGTCACCGCGTACTCCCTGGACGAGACGGTCACGTACTTCCTGGTGCCGGGAGCCGGGCGGCCACTTCGTTCCCCCCGGGAACGACCGTGCCCCGTCCCGTCCACGACAGTGGACGGGACGGGGCATGCGGCTCTCCCGCACCCAGGCCGGACCGGCGGCCCCGGATCAGCCGTGCCAGGAGCGCCACAGCGCCGCGTACGCACCGCCGGCGGCGACCAGTTCGTCGTGCGAACCCAGCTCGCTGATCCGGCCCGCCTCCACCACCGCGATGACGTCCGCGTCGTGCGCGGTGTGCAGCCGGTGCGCGATCGCCACGACCGTACGTCCCTCCAGCACCCGGGCCAGCGAGCGCTCCAGGTGCCGGGCCGCCCGCGGATCCAGCAGCGAGGTCGCCTCGTCCAGGACCAGCGTGTGCGGATCGGCGAGCACCAGCCGGGCCAGCGCGATCTGCTGCGCCTGCGCCGGGGTGAGCGTCGCGGCGCCCGACCCGACCTCGGTGTCCAGACCGCTCTCCAGTGCCCTGGCCCACCCGTCCGCGTCCACCGCGCCCAGCGCCGCCCACAGCTCCGCGTCCCCGGCGCCCGACCGGGCGAGGCGCAGGTTGTCGCGCAGGCTCCCCACGAAGACGTGGTGCTCCTGGTTGACCAGCGCCACGTGCTCGCGCACCCGCTCCGCGGGCATCCGAGCCAACTGCGCCGCGCCGAGCGTGACCTCGCCCTCGCGCGGCGCGTAGATGCCCGCCAGGAGCCTGCCCAGCGTGGACTTGCCCGCTCCCGAGGGGCCCACCAGGGCGACCCGGGTGCCCGGCGGGACCGACAGGGACACCTCGTGCAGGACGTCGACCCCCTCGCGGTAACCGAACCGGACCCCGTCGGCCCGTACGTCCCGGCCGTCGGGCACCACGTGCTCGTCACCCGCGTCGGGTTCGATCTCCCGCACCCCGACCAGCCGGGCCAGGGAGACCTGGGCGACCTGGAGTTCGTCGTACCAGCGCAGGATCAGCCCGATCGGGTCGACCATCATCTGCGCCAGCAGCGCGCCGGTCGTCATCTGTCCCACCGACATCCAGCCCCGCAGGACGCAGTAGCCGCCGATCAGCAGCACCGACCCCAGGATCGTCACGTAGGTGATGTTGATGACGGGGAAGAGCACCGACCGCAGGAACAGCGTGTACCGCTCCCAGGCCGTCCACTCCTTGATCCGCTGCTCGGACAGAGCGATCCGGCGCCCGCCCAGGCGGTGCGCCTCGACCGTGCGGCCCGCGTCCACCGTCTCGGTGAGCGCGGCCGCGACCGCCGCGTACCCGGCCGCCTCCGACCGGTACGCCGAGGGCGCCCGCTTGAAGTACCAGCGGCAGCCGAGCACCAGCACCGGCATCGCCACCAGGGCCGCCAGGGCCAGCGGCGGCGCGGTGACGGCGAGCGCCCCGAAGAGCAGCCCCGCCCACACCACACCGATGGCCAGCTGCGGCACCGCCTCGCGCATCGCGTTGGCGAGCCGGTCGATGTCGGTGGTGATCCGCGACAGCAGGTCCCCGGTGCCCGCGCGCTCCAGCACGCCGGGCGGCAGGCCCACCGAGCGGACCAGGAAGTCCTCGCGCAGATCGGCCAGCATCTCCTCGCCGAGCATGGCCCCGCGCAGCCGGACCATCCGCACGAACAGCGTCTGGACGAGCAGCGCCAGCGCGAACAGCAGCGCCACGCCCCCCAGATGCAGGTCGCGCGCCCCCGCCGCGAGATCGTCCACCACCCGGCCGAGCAGATAGGGGCCGATCATGGAGGAGACCACCGCGACCGCATTGACCGTCACCAGGAGGACGAACGCCCGCCGGTGCCGCCGCAGCAGAGCGCGCACATAGCCCCGTACCGTCGCCGTCGTGCCCACCGGAAGGGTGGCGACGGTTTCGGGGGCGGCCGGATCGTACTCCGGCGCCACCACGCCGATCATGCCGATTCCTCGATCTCTGTGAGTTCCCGCAGCGTCTCGATCCGCTCGACCGCGCCGAGCAGCTGTTCCTCGTCGGTCTCGCGCGTGACGACCGCGCGGTAGCGCGGCTCGCCGTGCAGCAGTTCCCGGTGCGTTCCGACCGCGGCCACCGTGCCCCCGTCGACCAGGACGACCCGGTCGGCGCGGTCCAGCAGCAGCGGCGACGACGCCAGGACGACCGTCGTGCGCCCCGCGCGCAGCGTCGCGAGGCCCTCCGCGATCCGGGCCTCGGTGTGCGAGTCGACCGCCGAGGTCGGCTCGTCCAGCACCAGCACCTCCGGGTCGGTGACCAGCGAGCGCGCCAGCGCGAGCCGTTGGCGCTGACCACCGGACAGGGAGCGTCCGCGCTCGGTGATCCGCGCGTCCATCGGGTCGTCCACCCCGTCCGGCGCGGACTGCGACAGCGCGTCCAGGACGTCCGCGCACTGGGCCGCCGCCAGCGCCGCCGAGGCCTCGACCGCGGCGGACGCCGGTACGTCGAGCAGCTCGCGCAGCGTGCCGGACAGCAGCACCGGATCCTTGTCCTGGACGAGCACCAGCGTGCGCGCCGTGTCCAGTTCCAGTGCGTCCAGCGCGATCCCGCCCAGCAGTACCGACGGACCGCCGACCGCGTCGGCCGGATGACCGCCGAGGCGCTCCGCCAGGCGCCCCGCGAGGTCCGGGTCACCGCAGACCACGGCGGTGAACACGCCCGCGGGGGCCATCAGTCCGGTCTCCGGGTCGTACAGGTCGCCCCCGGGGGCCGGGGCCGCGGGCTTCGCCGCCGGCGGAGCGTCCGCTTCCGCGCGCTGCGCGGCGGTTGCCCGCGCGCCCGGTTCCGCGGGAGCGTCGCCGTCGGGACCGGGGTCCGTACGGGTCAGCGACAGCACCCGGGCGGCCCGCTTGGCGGAGGGCCGCGAGAAGGAGTACGCCATGGCGATCTCCTCGAAGTGCCGCAGCGGGTACAGCATCAGGGCCACCGCGCTGAAGACCGCGACGAGTTCGCCCACCGTGATCCGCCCGTCCAGGACCAGCGTGGCGCCGTACCAGACCACCGTGATGAGCAGCAGGCCCGGCAGCAGCACCTGGATCGCGGAGATCAGCGCCCACATGCGGGCGCTGCGCACGGCGGCCTTGCGGACCTCCTGGGAGGCCTCGCGGTAGCGTCCGAGGAACAGTTCCTCGCCGCCGATCCCGCGCAGCACGCGCAGCCCGGCCACCGTGTCCGAGGCCAGCTCGGTGGCCCTGCCCGCCTTGTCGCGCTGGATGTCGGCGCGCCTGGTGGCGCGCGGCAGCAACGGCAGGACGGCCAGGGCCAGTACGGGCACCCCGCCCGCGACGACCACACCGAGCGCGGGCGCGTAGAAGACCAGGCCGACGCAGATCACGACGACGGCGACGGCGGCGGCGAGGAACCGCGAGACCGCCTCGACGAACCAGCCGATCTTCTCGACGTCCCCGGTGGATACGGCCACCACCTCGCCCGCGGCGACCCGCCGGGTGAGGGCGGCACCCAGCTCGGCGGTCTTGCGGGCGAGCAGCTGCTGGACCCGGGCGGCGGCGGTGATCCAGTTGGTCACGGCCGTCCGGTGCAGCATGGTGTCACCGAGCGAGATCGCGATCCCGATGAGCAGGACGAGCCCGCCGACCAGGATCAGCCGGGTGCCGTCGCGGTCCACGACCGCCTGGACACCGAGGCCGACGGCGAAGGGCAGCCCGGCGATCCCGCAGAAGTGCAGCAGCCCCCAGCACAGGCTCTTGAGCTGTCCGGCGAGCTGATTGCGTCCGAGCCACAGCAGGAACCGGGGCCCGGATCGCGCGTCGGGTACCCCTGGGTCCGGATACGGAAGATCGCTGATCTGCATGACGCCCCATGACTCGGTAGTGGTTCAAACCGTGCAAGGTTCGCCTTTGAACACCATGCGGGGCAATCGATTTACCATCGCCGGGACCAGAACCGGCCATGGTCGCGGGGCCCCTGCCCGGACCGGGGACGACCGGACCGGACGGGGGCGCTCCGGCCCGCCGGCCGGGGAACTCAGGGGCGGGTGGCCCGTTCCAGCTCCAGCAGCACCGAGCGGTAACCGCGCCCGGTGGCCCGTTCCATGCCCACCTCGCACATGCGGTTCGCCGACAGGTGGACGTCGTAGGAGCGCGCCGTGACCTCCGCGGCCTCCCGCGCCGTCGCGGCGTCCGTCAGCTCCGGATGCAGCATGCCGCGGTCGCCCGCGAAGGCGCAGCAGCCCGCGTCGTCCGGCACGGCCACCTCCCGCGCGCAGGCCTGCGCCACGGCCCGCAGCTCGGCCTCGTCGCCCAGATGGCGCATCGAACAGGTCGGGTGCACCACCGCCGAACCGACCGTGCGCAGCACCTCCAGACGCGGCAGCAGCTCCTCGGCCGCCCAGACGACGGAGTCGACGACGGTCAGTGCGGCGTGCAGGTCGCGGTTGTCGGCGGTCAGGTACGGGATGACCTCGTGGGCGAGGCCCAGGGTGCAGGAGGAGGCGTCCACGACGAGGGGCAGCCGGCCGCCCGCCGTCCAGCCCCAGGCGGCCTCCACGATCCGGTTCGCCATCAGCCGGTTCCCGGCGTCGTAGCCCTTGGAGTGCCAGATCGTGGCGCAGCAAGTGCCCTTGACGTCCTGGGGGATCCACACCGGCCGCCCCGCCCGGGCGCCGAGCGCGACCACGGCTTCGGGCAGCGAGGGCCCGGCCGTCCCGTCACCGCCGTCGGGTCCGCCGAAGATCCGGTTGACGCAGGCCGGGTAGTACACGGCGCGGGCGCCGACCCGCCGGGTGGCGGGCAGCGCGCGAGCCGCCGCGCCCGGAATCTGCGGCAGCCACCGCGGCACCAGATCCGGGCGTACGGCCTTGCGCGCGGCCCCCGTGACCAGCCGCAGCGGGCCGTCACCGACCCGGTCGGTGATCCGGTCGGCCGCGGCGACCGCGAGCCGCGCGGCGCTCTCCACCGTCGCGAAGTGCCGGGCGGCGAAGGCGGCCGCCCGCTCCTCGCGCGGGCCGTGACGGCGGTGGCGGAAGTCCCTCATCAGGGCGCCGGTGTCGATGCCGACCGGGCAGGCGATCCGGCAGGTGGAATCACCCGCGCAGGTGTCCACGGCGTCGTAGCCGTAGGAGTCGAGGAGCCCGTCCAGTACGCGGGAGCCGGGCTGCTGGCGCGTCATCTCGCGGCGCAGCACGATCCGCTGCCGGGGGGTGGTCGTGAGGTCCTTGCTGGGGCAGGTCGGCTCGCAGAACCCGCACTCGATGCAGGGGTCCACGACCGCCTCCACCGTCGGGATCGTCTTGAGTCCCCGCAGGTGGGCGCGCGGGTCGCGGTCCAGCAGGATCCGCGGCGCGAGCACCGCGCCGGGATCGACGAGCCGCTTGGTGCGCCACATCAGCGCGGTGGCCGCGGCCCCCCATTCCAGTTCCAGGAAGGGGGCCATGTTGCGGCCCGTGGAGTGCTCGGCCTTCAGCGAACCGTCGAACCGCTCGACGGTCAGCCGGCAGAAAGCGTCCATGAACGCCTCGTACCGCGCGACGTCGGCGGGCAGCGCGGCGTCGAAGGCCAGCAGGAAGTGCAGGTTGCCGTGGGCCGCGTGACCGGCGACGGCGGCGTCGAAACCGTGCTCCGCCTGGAGTTCCAGGAGGGCCTCGCAGGCCTCGGCCAGGCGGGCGGGCGGGACGGCGAAGTCCTCCGTGATCAGGGTGGTGCCGGGGGCGCGGGCGCCGCCGACGGCGGTGACGAAGGCCTTCCGGGCCGTCCAGAACCCGGCGATGGCCGCGGGATCGGAGGTGAAGGCGTTGGTCACCGAGGCCACCGGGGCGACGAGGTCCAGCCCGGCGACCAGCTCGGCCGCGCGCCGCTCGTACGCCGCCCGGCCCGCGGCGTCCGGCGCCCGGAACTCCACGAGCAGCGCGGTCGTGTCCTTGGGCAGCACGGCCCAGTCCGCCGGTACGCCCGCCACGCGGACCGAGGCGCGCAGCGTGTTGCCGTCCATCAGCTCGACGGCGATCGCACCTGCCGCCGTGAAGAGGGGCACGGCCGCCGCGGCGGCGGGCAGCGAGGGGAAGAAGAGCAGGGCACTGGACAGCTCGCGGTCCAGCGGCAGGGTGTCGAAGACGACTTCGGAGATGAAGCCGAGGGTGCCTTCGGATCCGACCATCAGCCCGCGCAGGATCTCCACCGGCGTGCTGCCGTCGAGATACGCGTCCAGGCGGTAGCCGGTGGTGTTCTTGATCTCGTACTTGGCGCGGATCCGGGCGGTGAGCCGCGGGTCCGCCTCGATCTCCCGCTTGATCTCCATCAGTCCGCGGCACAGGGCGGGCTCGGCCCGCGCCAGCTCCTCGTCGGCCCGCGGGTCGGCGGTGTCCACCACGGTGCCGCCGGGCAGCACGAAGGTGAGCGAGGACAGGGTCCGGTACGCGTTCCTCGTGGTCCCCGCGGTCATGCCCGAGGCGTTGTTCGCGACCACCCCGCCGAGGGTGCAGGCGATCGCGCTGGCCGGGTCGGGACCGAGCACCCGGCCGTGCCGGGCGAGCGCGGCATTGGCACGCTGGACGGTCGTGCCGGGCCGGATCCGGGCGCGCAGCCCCTCCTCCAGCACCTCGATCCCCGCCCAGTGGCGGCGCACGTCGACCAGGATGTCCTCGCCCTGGGACTGGCCGTTGAGCGAGGTCCCGGCAGCGCGGAAGACGACCTCGCGCTGCTTGCCGTGGGCGTAGGACAGCACGGCGGAGACGTCGTCGATGTCCTCGGCGACCACGACGACCTGCGGCACGAAGCGGTAGGGGGAGGCGTCCGAGGCGTAGCGGACCAGGTCGGAGACCTTCCACAGCACCTTCTCGGCGCCGAGCAGCGCCGTCAGCTCGGAGCGCAGCGGCTCGGGGGTCCCGCCCGCCAGCCGCTCGGGCACCCGGTCGGCGGCCGGAGCGCCGACGCCGCGCGGACGCAGGGCTCCCGGGTTCGGCTCCAGCAGCGGCATGCGTGCCCCCTCGGCTGAGCGGTCCTCCTCAGCAGCCGTGCTCCGCCCGCTCCTGCGCCGGTGCGTCGGCCAGGGCGTCGAGCAGGCCGCCGAGCAGTTCGCGCTGATCGGTGGTCAATGGAGCCAGGATCTCCTCCGCGGCGCCCGTCCGCGCGCTGCGCAGCCTGCGCAGCGTGGCGCGCCCGGTCTCGGTCAGCTCGATCCGGATGACCCGGCGGTTCGCGGTGTCCGGGACCCGGCGCACGCACGCGGCCGCTTCCAGGCCGTCGACCAGCGTGGTCACCGCACGCGGCACGACCTCCAGGTGGGCGGCCAGATCCGCCATTCGGGGAGGCTCGCCCGCAGGGTAGTGCGCGACCGTGCGGAGCAGGCGGGACTGGGCCGGCGTGATCCCGAGCGGCTCCAGATGGCGCTTCTGGATGCGGTGCAGCCGACGGGTCAGGCGCAGCAGCTGCTCGGCGAGGACGCCGTCCGAGCTGTCCGGGCTGTCGGTCTCGGAAGCGGTGCTCATACTGGGAAGGGTAGCAGGACCAGGCTCATTGTGAGTATAGGTAACAATGAGCTATGCTCATTTGAGTCTCAGGATCATGTGGTCAGGAGTGTCGTCAGAGGGAGGCCCATGCGCCCCGAAGGAAAAGAACCGAAATGGACGCCGTCGAAGGAAGCCCTCGACCCGCGTCGTCCCGCCCCCGCCGACCAGCCGCGCGAACTGCGGCGGATCGCGCGCCTGTTCCGCCCCTACCGGGGCCGGCTCGGCATCGTGGGGCTGCTCGTCGGTGCCTCGTCGCTGGTCGGCGTCGCCTCGCCGTTCCTGCTGAAGGAGATCCTCGACGTCGCGATCCCGCAGGGGCGGACGGGGCTGCTCAGCCTGCTGGCCCTCGGCATGATCCTCACCGCGGTCGTCACGAGCGTGTTCGGCGTGCTCCAGACCCTGATCTCCACCACGGTGGGCCAGCGCGTCATGCACGACCTGCGGACCGCCGTCTACGCGCAGCTCCAGCGGATGCCGCTGGCGTTCTTCACCCGCACCCGCACGGGTGAGGTGCAGTCCCGGATAGCCAACGACATCGGCGGCATGCAGGCCACCGTCACCTCGACGGCGACCTCCCTCGTCTCCAACCTCACGGCCGTGGTCGCCTCCGTGGTCGCGATGCTCGCCCTCGACTGGCGCCTCACGCTCGTCTCGCTGCTCCTGCTGCCGGTGTTCGTGTGGATCAGCCGCCGGGTCGGCCGCGAGCGCAAGAAGATCACCACCCAGCGCCAGAAGCAGATGGCGGCCATGGCCGCCACCGTCACCGAATCCCTCTCGGTCAGCGGCATCCTGCTGGGTCGCACCATGGGCCGGGCCGATTCGCTCACCCGGTCGTTCTCCGAGGAATCCGAGAAGCTCGTCGGCCTCGAAGTCCGCTCCAGCATGGCGGGGCGGTGGCGGATGTCGACCATCGGCATCGTCATGGCCGCGATGCCCGCGATGATCTACTGGGCGGCGGGCATGGCCTTGCAGTCCGGCGCCCCGTCGCTCTCCGTCGGTACCCTCGTCGCCTTCGTTACCCTCCAGCAGGGCCTGTTCCGGCCCGCCGTGAGCCTGCTGTCGACGGGTGTGCAGATCCAGACCTCGCTCGCGCTGTTCGCCCGCGTCTTCGAGTACCTCGACCTGCCGGTCGACATCACGGAGCGCGAGGACGCCGTCCGACTGGAGCAGGCCAAGGGCGAGATCCGGCTGGAGGGCGTGGACTTCGCCTACGACGCCAAGAACGGTCCCACCCTGACCGGCATCGACATCACGGTCCCGGCGGGCGGCTCCCTCGCGGTCGTCGGCCCCACCGGATCCGGCAAGAGCACGCTGAGCTATCTCGTGCCCCGGCTGTACGACGTCACCGGAGGCCGCGTCGCGCTCGACGGCATCGACGTCCGCGACCTGGACTTCGACTCGCTGGCCCGCTCGATCGGCGTCGTCAGCCAGGAGACGTACCTCTTCCACGCCTCCGTGGCCGACAACCTCCGCTTCGCCAAGCCGGACGCCACCGACGAAGAGATAGCCCAGGCGGCCAAGGCGGCCCAGATCCACGACCACATCGAGTCGCTGCCCGACGGCTACGACACCCTCGTCGGCGAGCGCGGCTACCGGTTCTCCGGCGGTGAGAAGCAGCGCCTGGCCATCGCGCGCACCATCCTGCGCGACCCGCCGGTACTGATCCTGGACGAAGCCACCAGCGCGCTCGACACGCGCACCGAACACGCCGTGCAGAAGGCGATCGACGCCCTCTCCGAAGGCCGCACCACCATCACCATCGCGCACCGGCTCTCCACCGTCCGGGATGCCGATCAGATCGTCGTCCTCGACGGGGGCACGATCGCCGAACGGGGCACGCACGAGGAACTGCTGGAAGCCGGCGGACGCTATGCGGCCCTGGTCCGCAGGGACAGCGACATGGCTCCGGCCACCGTGACGCTGGACGCGCCGACCCTGTCGGTCCGCGTGTGATCATCTGACCGCCGCACGGCTGGGCTGCCGGGACCGCGGTGCGTCGCGGGTTAGCGTTTCGGTATGCGTCAAGAGCACCGGCCGCCGAAGCGGCCCGGGACCCGCGTCACCCGCCGGGGCCGACTGGCGATCCTCTTCGGTCTGCTGGTCGCGACCGGGGCGGCGGTGCTGGTCCCCCTCCTGCTGAACGGGGGCGCCGACAAACCACCCCCGCCACCGCGCCGGCTCGTGATCCCCGAAGGCTGGCGGGCTGCCCAGGTGTTCGCGGCGATCGACCGTGAGCTGAAGCTCCCCGCGGGCTCTGGCAAGGCGGCGGTCGCCGGAGCGGGTCTGGCCCTGCCCGCCGAGGCCAAGGGCAATCCGGAAGGGTTCCTCTTCCCGGCCGCCTACCCGGTGACCGACGAAAGCACGCCGGCCGCGCTCCTCGCCTCCATGGTGCGGACGGCCGGCCGGACACTGGCCGGCGCACCGGTCGCCGCCGGAGCCAAGGCCCAGGGGATGACCCCGTACCAGACGGCCACCCTGGCGAGCATCATCCAGGCGGAAGCCGCCACCCCGGCCGACATGGGCAAGGTCGCGCGGGTGGTCTACAACCGGCTCGCCAAGTCGATGCCGCTTCAGATGGACTCGACCATCAACTACGCCCTGAACCGCACCACCGTGGACACCGCGGTGGGCGACACCCGGATCGACAGCCCCTTCAACACCTACGCACGGCAGGGTCTGCCGCCGACCCCGATCGACAACCCCGGCGCGGCGGCCATGGCGGCGGCGGTCGCCCCGACCCCCGGCGACTGGCTGTTCTTCGTCACGGTGAAGCCGGGGGACACCCGCTTCTCGGCGACGTACGAGGAGCACAAGCGCCACGTGGCCGAGTTCAACAAGCGCCGCGCCGCCGCCCGGAAGGCGTAGGGGGCGCGGTCAGCGCACCCCGACCGGGGAACCCGCGCCCGCCCCGGCGGGCGCGAGGAGGCGGCGCAGCTCGCGGGCGGCCGCGCCGCCCGCGCGGTTCGCGCCGATCGTGCTGGCCGAGGGCCCGTAGCCGACGAGGTGCACCCGCGGGTCGCGGACCGCCCTGGTGCCCTCCACGCGGATCCCGCCGCCCGGCTCGCGCAGCCGCAGCGGAGCGAGGTGGTCGATCGCCGCCCGGAAGCCGGTGGCCCACAGGATCACGTCGGCCTCCACGATCCGGCCGTCGTCCCAGGCCACGCCCGACGGGGTGATCCGGTCGAAGGCGGGCAAGCGATCGAGCACCCCCGAGGCCAGCCCGGCGCGTACGGCGTCGTTCAGCGGCAGACCCGTCACGCTGACCACGCTCTGCGGCGGCAGCCCCCGGCGGACCCGCTCCTCCACCATCGCCACCGCGGCCCGCCCCTCGACCTCGCCGAAGGAGCCGTCCCGGAACACCGGGGGCCGCCGGGTGACCCAGGTGGTCTCCGCGGCGACCTCGGCGATCTCCAGCAGGTGCTGCACGCCCGAGTTGCCCCCGCCGACGACGATCACCCGGGCTCCGGCGAACTCCTGGGGCCCGGGGTAGTCCGCGGTGTGCAGCTGGCGCCCCCGGAAGGTCTCCTGGCCCGGATAGCGCGGCCAGAACGGCCGGTCCCAGGTCCCGGTGGCATTGACCAGGGCCCGCGCCGACCACGTGCCGGCCGCGGACTCCACGCGCAGCCGCCCGCCGGTTCCCTCGCGCACCGCCGTCACGTCCACGGGGCGCCGTACGCGCAGCCGGAAGTGCTCCTCGTACGCGGCGAAGTACTCCCCGATCACCTCGGACGACGGGCGGGCCGGGTCGGCGCCCGTCAGCTCCATCCCGGGCAGCGCGTACATGCCGTGCACCTTCCCGTAGGTCAGCGAGGGCCAGCGGAACTGCCAGGCGCCGCCGGGGCGGGGTGCGTGGTCCAGCACCACGTGGTCCAGCCCCGCCCGCCCCAGGTGATAGGCGCTGGACAGACCTGCCTGTCCGGCGCCGATGACCACCACGTCCACGTCACTACGGAAATCGTTCACGGTTCTACCAACTGGCGGAGGCCCCGGGATCTTCCCCCGCGGCTGCTCGGCGGCGCGCGCTCAGCCAGTCGTGCGCCGCGTCCGCCGAGAACTCCGCCTGCCCGCCCCGGAACAGCAGCTCCGCCGCCCCGAACGCCGGGTCGTCCGCGGTCCCCGCCACGTACGGGACCGCCACGCAGGCCATCCCGGCGGCGTGCGCGGCCTCCACTCCCGGAGCGGCGTCCTCCACGACCACGCAGTCGGCCGGATCCGCCCCCAGCCGCCGCGCCGCCTCCAGGAAGACGTCGGGCGCGGGCTTGCCGTGCGCGACCTCCTCCGCGGAGACCACGGTGGTCAGCAGGACGTCCAGACCGGTCCCGGCGAGCACGGCGTCGATCGCCTCGCGCGAGGAGCCGGAGGCCACGGCCATCGGGACCCCCTCGCCGTGCAGCCGTTCCACGAACGCACGCATCTCCGGGAAGGCCTCGGTCCGGGCGCTCGCCAGCTCCAGGTAGGCGGCGTTCTGCTCGGCGAGCAGCTGCTCCACCGGCGCGTGCAGCGCGTACCGCTCGCGCAGGACCTCCAGCGTCTCCAGGGTGCCGATGCCGATGAAACGCGCGTGCTCCTCCCACGTGAAACCGGTGACGCCGTGCCGTTCCAGGGTGCGGCGGCCGGAGGCGTAGTAGTTCGGTTCGCTGTCCACGAGGGTGCCGTCGAGATCGAATATGACGGAAATCATCCGTAGTGCCCGCCCTGCCGGTCGTGTACGTATTCCAGCCATCCTGTCAGGCCTTGCGGGCGGACCGGCCGACGGATTCCACCAGCGGCAGCAGCCGGTGCGGGACCCGTTCGCGCAGCGCCACCTCGGTCCGCGTGCGGACCACACCCGGCAGCCGGATCAGCCCCTGGATCACGTCCTCCAGATGGGCGTTGTCCCGGGCCGCCACCCGGGTCAGCAGGTCCCCGCCGCCGGTGATGGAGAAGGCCTCGATGATTTCCGGCACGGAAGCCAGCGCCTCGCCCACTTCGTCCAGGTGCCCCTGCGTGACCTCGATGTGCACGAACGCCAGCACCGGGTGGCCGAGCGCCGCGGGAGAGAGCGCCGGGCCCGTGCCCGTGATCACCCCGGTCCGCTCCATCCGGTCGATGCGGGCCTGCAGGGTGCCGCGCGCCACGCCGAGGCGGCGGGCGTACTCCCGCAGGCTGGTGCGCGGCTCCTCGATCAGCAGCCGCAGGATCCGGGTGTCCAGCTCGTCCACCGCCATGGTCCGGGACCTTCCGTGGGGGTTCGGGATCGCTCCCGGACTGTACCAATGGCCCACAAACCACCCATCGGAGAGACCGTGCCCCAGCCGGCACCCGCATTCGGACCAATGCGGCGCCGCACGCATCCGTCCTCCCGGGCCGCCGCGAATCGGCATGAGAGGGTCCGGCGGAGCGGGGGACCGTCGGCGGGGATCGAGGCCGTGCACCGGGCAGCGCCCGGAAGGGAGAGAGCCATGGACGACCGGGCGACCACCAGTGGCGAACCCGCGGGCCGGCCCGCCCCCGGAGGCGCAACCGGGCCCGGCGGGCTGACCTGCCTGGTCACCGGCGCCACTGGTTACATCGGCGGCCGGCTCGTGCCCGAACTCCTGGACGCGGGGCACACCGTCCGCTGCCTGGCCCGCTCGCCGGAGCGGCTGCGCGACCACCCCTGGGCCGGGCGGGCCGAGGTGGTGCGCGGGGACGTCACCGACCCGGACTCGGTGGCGGCCGCCCTGCGCGGGACGGACGTCGCGTACTACCTCGTGCACGCGCTGGGCACCGGCCCGGGCTTCGAGGACCGCGACCGGTCGGCCGCCCGGATCTTCGCCGAGCAGGCCCGCGCGGCCGGGGTCCGCCGGATCGTCTACCTCGGCGGCCTGACCCCGGCGGACGTCCCGGCGCGCGAGCTGTCCCCGCACCTGCGCTCGCGCGCCGAGGTCGGCGACATCCTCCTCGGCTCCGGCGTCCCCACCGCCGTGCTGCGCGCCGCGGTCATCATCGGTTCCGGCTCCGCGTCCTTCGAGATGCTGCGCTACCTCACCGAACGGCTCCCGGTCATGGTCACCCCGAGCTGGGTCGGCACCCGCATCCAGCCGATCGCCGTCCGCGACGTGCTGCGCTACCTCGTCGGCGCCGCCACCCTGCCCCCGGAGGTCAGCCGGACCTTCGACATCGGCGGCCCGGACGTGGTCACCTACGAGCAGATGATGCGCCGCTACGCCGCCGTCGCACGCCTGCCGCGCCGGCTGATCGTGCGCGTGCCCATGCTCACGCCGCGCCTGTCCAGCCACTGGATCGGCCTGGTCACGCCGGTGCCGCGGTCGCTGGCCCGGCCGCTCGCGGAGTCCCTGCGCCACGAGGTGGTCTGCCACGAGCACGACATCGCGCGGTACGTGCCCGATCCGCCCGGCGCGCCGGTCCCCTTCGACCGGGCCCTGGAACTGGCGCTGCAACGGGTCCGCGAGGCCAAGGTGACCACCCGGTGGTCCTCGGCCTCCCTCCCCGGAGCCCCCAGCGACCCGCTCCCCACCGACCCCGACTGGGCGGGCGGCAGCCTCTACGAGGACTGCCGCGAGCGGGACGTGAACGCCTCCCCGCAGGCGCTGTGGCGGGTGGTCGAGGGGATCGGCGGGAAGAACGGCTGGTACTCCTTCCCGCTGGCCTGGGCGGTGCGCGGCTGGCTCGACCGGCTCGTCGGGGGAGCCGGCATCCGGCGCGGCCGGCGCGACGCGGCCCGGCTGCGCGTGGGGGACTCCCTCGACTTCTGGCGCGTGGAGGAGCTCGAACCGGGACGGCTGCTGCGGCTGCGCGCCGAGATGCGGCTGCCGGGGCTCGCCTGGCTGGAGATGTACGTCGACGACCGCGCCCCCGGCTCCGCCCCGGCGACCGGCGGCCACGCCTCCCGCTACCGCCAGCGGGCCTTGTTCCACCCCCACGGCCTCCTCGGCCACCTCTACTGGTGGAGCGTCTCGCCCTTCCACGCGGTGGTCTTCGGCGGCATGGCCCGCAACATCGCCCGCGCAGCCGAATCCCTCCCCCCGTCCCCGCCTCCCGACCACCCCCGCCGAGCGGGCGGCTGAGCGCCCCGCTGCCGAAGCCCGAAGCCCCCGCCCCACGGCCGCAGACCCGACCCCGGCCCAAGGCGGCCGACGCGCCCGCCCCCGGTCCTGTGCCGGTTCGGGGTCCGCACCCCGGCCTGGCACCCTGGGGCCCAAGGAACCGGGACCCTGGCCAGGAGCTGGGTCGGGGCCAGCGGGTCCCGGATGTCCCGACCGGCCCATGGCTCACGCCATGGCCAGGGGCAGGGACTTGCCCGGTCCCGGCCCTGCTGTGTCGCCAGGGCGCCGGACGCGGACCCCGGCCCCCACCCGTGGCACAGGGCATCGAACCCCGTGCCACCCGGGTACTCGCCCCGCCCGGGGTTGGTCGCTCCGCGCCCACGCCCGGCGGGACCGCGGGCCGGGACCCGTCGTCCCGAACCCTCGGGCCGCCCCGGGGCGGAGCCCGGCCCAGCGGTCCCGGACCGCCCACCTCAGCCACTTCAAGCCCGCCGGGCGATTGAGGGCCCCCGCCGGAGGCGACACCCGGCGGAGGCCGGCCAAGGCCCCGGGCCCGGCCCCGGGGCCACGGATCGGACCCTGGCCCCCCGGCCCCCCGGGGCTCCCCGAACCGAAGCCGGAGGCGCACTCGCATCCGGCGGCGACCCCCCGCCCGAAGTACCGCACGACAGCACACCCCCGCACCCCTTCTGACGTGGAGCCCGTCCATGAACGTCGCGGTCGTCCTCTACACCTCCGACCTGCGCCTGCACGACCACCCGCCGTTGCGGGCCGCGCTGTCCTCCTGCGCCGAGGTGGTGCCGCTGTTCGTCCGGGACCGCGGCGTCGACGCCGCCGGGTTCGCCGCCCCCAACCGGCTGGCGTTCCTCGCAGACTGCCTGGCCGCCCTTGACGCCGGCCTGCGCGAGCGCGGCGGCCGCCTGGTCGTCCGCTCGGGGGACACCGTCGACCAGGTGTGCACGGTGGTCCGCGAGGCCGACGCGGACGAGGTGCACATGGCGGCGGGGGTCAGCGCCTACGCCCACGGCCGCGAGGAGCGGCTGCGCGCCGCGCTGGAGCGGGAGGGCCGCCGGCTGTACGTGCACGACGCGGTGGTGACGGCCGTCGCCCCCGGCGCGGTGACCCCGGCGGGTTCGGACCACTTCGCGGTGTTCACCCCGTACTTCCGCCGCTGGTCCGAACTGCCCCCGCGGCCCGTCACCGCCGCCCCGCGCGCGGTCCGGGTGCCCGAAGCCGTCGGTTCGGAGCCGCTGCCCGCGCGGGACGCCGTCCGCGGAACCTCGCCGGCCCTCGCCCGCGGCGGCGAGAGCGAGGCCCGGGCCCGGCTCACCGCCTGGCTGCGCGGCGGCCTCGCGCGCTACGAGGACACCCACGACGACCTGGCCGGGGACGCCACCTCCCGGCTCTCCCCGCACCTGCACTTCGGTACCCTCTCGCCCGCGGAATGCGCGCACCGCGCGCGGGCGGCGGGCGGCCCCGGCGCGGAGGCCTTCGTGCGGCAGCTGTGCTGGCGGGACTTCCACCACCAAGTGCTCGCCGCGCGCCCCGCGGTCGCCCACGAGGACTACCGGATCCGGCACGACCGCTGGCGCAGCGACGCCGAGGCCGCCGAGGAGATCGAGGCGTGGAAGGAGGGCCGCACCGGCTATCCGGTGGTCGACGCGGCCATGCGCCAGCTGCGCCACGAGGGCTGGATGCACAACCGGGGGCGGCTGCTCGCCGCGAGCTTCCTCACCAAGACCCTGTACGTCGACTGGCGCACCGGCGCCCGGCACTTCCTGGACCTCCTGGTCGACGGGGACCTCGCGAACAACCAGCTCAACTGGCAGTGGGTGGCCGGGACCGGCACCGACACCCGGCCCAACCGGGTCCTCAACCCCGTCCGCCAGGCCCGGCGGTACGACCCCCACGGCGCGTACGTCCACCGCTGGGTGCCGGAGCTGGCGGACCTGCCCGCGCCGGAGGTCTTCGAACCCTGGAAGCTGCCCGCACCGGAGCGGGCCCGCTCCGGCTATCCGGACCCGGTGGTGGACCTCGCCGACGCGCTGGGCCGGTTCAAGCGGGCCCGCGCCATCTCGTGACCGGCCGTATCGTGGCGGGGGTGGACCCCGCACGCCCCCTCCCGGAGCCGCCGCCCGAACCTGCGGCCTGGCCGCTGAGCACCGGCGCCGTCGCCCGGCGCCTGGGCGTTTCGCCGACCACCCTGCGTTCCTGGGAGCGCCGCTACGCCATCGGTCCCGCGCGCCGCGAGGACGGCCGGCACCGCCGCTGGACCCCGGACGACATCGCCCGCCTGGACCTGATGTGCCACCTGACCAGCCAGGGCGTACCGCCCGCCGAAGCCGCCCGCGCCGCGCTCGGCGCCGCTCCGGGGCGGGCGCAGGAGCCGGCTCCTGACCCGGCACCCGTCACCCCGCCCGCCCCCGCACCGGCCCCGGATCCGGCCCCCGCGGCACCGCCCGCCGCCAAGGCGCCGGGCGGGCGCAACGCCCTGCCGCTCGGGGAGGTCCGTACCGAGTGCCGGGGGCTGGCGCGGGCCGCCGTACGGCTGGACGCGCCCGCCGTGGCGGAGCTGCTGGAGGCGGCTCTGGCCGCGCACGGCCCGGTCACCGCCTGGGAGGAGATCATCGCCCCCACGCTGCACGCGGTGGGCCGCAAATGGGCCTCGTCGGGGGAGCGCTACGTGGAGGTGGAGCACCTGCTGTCCTGGCACGTCTCCGGTGCGCTGCGCCGGGTGCGGCCCGCGGCCGAGGCCGCCGGAAGGTCTCCGGTGCTCCTGGCGTGCGCCCCGGGGGAGCAGCACAGCCTGCCGATGGAGGCGCTCTGCGCGGCGCTCTGCGCACGCGGCCTGCCGGTGCGGATGTTCGGGCCCGACCTGCCCGCCGAAGCACTGCACGAGGCGGTCCGCCGGATCGGCCCCTGCGCCGTGGTGCTCTGGTCCCAGGTCCGCACGACCGCGGACCGTGCGCTGGTCCGGTCGGTCGCCGGCATCGAATGGGGCCTGCGCGGGGCCCGCGCCCACCCGCGGATGCTGCTCGCCGGACCGGGCTGGGGGGCGGTCGGCGCCGCTCTGCCGCGCGCGGAGCGGCTGCACGCGCTGCGCTCGGCGGTGGAGATCATCGAGTCGCTGACAGTGGCTGCGCCTGCGTCTGTGCCTGCAGGGAACTCCGCAGGCACCGCAGCGCGCGCCGCATGTGGCTCTTGACCGTCCCCAGCGGCATCCCCGTACGCGCCGCGATCTGGGTCTGGGTCAGGTCCCCGTAGTAGGCGAGGCGCAGGATCCGCTGCTGCGCCGACGGCAGCCGGGACAGCGCGCCGAGGACGAACACCCGGTCCAGGGCCTGTTCCGGCCCCGCGGCGGCGTCGGGCGGCCAGGTGCTCCCGTACTGCGCCCCGGCGGCGGCCACCGCGCGCGCCACCCGGGCCCGGGCGGCCAGCGCGTCCGCGACCTTGTGGCGGGTGATCCCGACCAGCCAGCCGCCGAGGTCGCCGCTGCCGGGCCGGTAGCCGCTGCGGCCGCGCCAGGCGGCGAGGAACACCTGCTGCGTCACGTCCTCGGCCTCCCGCTCGTCCCCGAGGCGCCGCCGGGCGAGGGCGTGCACGAGCGGCCGCCAGCGGTGGTAGACGGCTGCCACGGCATCCTCGTCACCGCTCAGGAAGAGGGCCACGAGGCGTGCGTCGCCGGTGTCGCCGTCCGGGCCGGCGAGGGCGGCGGGCATGGGGTCCGTGTCCGGGTCGGTGCGGTCCTTGAGGTCCATGGCCCCAGCCTCCTGAGCACCAGGGACCCCATCAACTCGCATCGTTTCTGCATCGGATTCGCCCAGTCGCGCGGCCGCCCGTCGTCTGCGGGGGCAGCGGGCTACGTGCGGGTGCGGGCGGGTTCCCGCTCCAGGACGTCCCGCGGGACCGGCACAGCCGCCCGGCCCGCGCCCGCGAGCACGGTCTCGTCGCCGCGGCCGGCTGATCCTGCCGCCGTACGGTCCGCCACGGGCCGGGGGATGACCAGCAGGGCGACGCCCAGCAGCGCGGTCGCGACGAGGGCGTCCAGCCAATAGTGGTTGGCCGTGCCGACGATGACGGTCAGGGTCAGCAACGGGTGCAGCAGCCACAGGTGGCGCCACCGGCCCCGGGTGGCCGCGATCATGCCGAGCGCCAGCATCAGGGCCCAGCCGAAGTGCAGCGAGGGCATCGCCGCGAACTGGTTGGCCATGGTGTCCGCGGCGGGCGCCGCGCCGTAGACCGTGGGCCCGTAGACCTGGCCGGTGTCGACGAGGTGCGCGGCGTCGAGCAGCCGCGGCGGGGCCAGCGGGAAGCCGAGGTGGAGGACCAGCCCGACGGCGGTGAGCACCGCGAGCACCCGGCGGGCCCACAGGTAGTGGCCGGGCCGGCGCAGGTACAGCCAGAGCAGGAAGGCCGCCGTGGCCGGGAAGTGCACGGCCGCGTAGTAGGTGTTCGCGACGTGGATGACGGCCTCGCTGTGCAGGAGCAGGTCCTGCACCCGGCCCTCGCCCGGCAGCCGCAGGGCGCGCTCGGCGTCCCAGACGCGGCCCGCGTTGCGGAAGGCCTCGTCCGTGTGGCCCGCCGTCAGCATCCGGCCGCCCTTGTACACGGCGAAGAGCGCCGCGACGAGCAGCAGCTCGGGTATCGCCCGGGGCCGCCCGACGGCCGTGGTGCGCTGGGTCATGCCCCGGTTCTCTTTCCTGTGTGACGGCCCCCGCGGCCTCTGTCTCTGTGGCGGTCGCGATCGATACGTCAATGTATCGATACGAAAGTGTACCGATACGCCCGCGTTCCGGTACGCTTCCGTATCGGACGCCGAGAGCACCGCACCCGGCCGCGGGAGAACAGAAGGAGAGCCGCCCATGACGCCGTCGTCGCCATCGCCGACCGCCGCCGCGCGCCGCTCCAAGATCACCCCGGAGCGCGAGCAGGAGTTCTACGACGCGGTCCTCGAACAGCTTCGCGAGCACGGCTACGAGGCCCTGACCATGGAGGGCGTCGCAGCCCGGGCCAACTGCGGGAAGTCGACGCTCTATAGGCAGTGGAAGACCAAGCCGCAACTGGTCGCGGCGGCCCTGCGCTCGGCCCGGCGCAGCCGCACCCTCGCCGCCGTGGACACCGGCACCCTCGCGGGCGACCTCCGCGAGGCCGCCCGGATCGCGGCGGGCACCTCGGGCCGAGACACCCGCCTCACCCAGGCCCTCGGCCACGCCGTCATGAACGACGAGGAACTCCAGGCGGCCCTGCGCGAGGCGCTGGTCGAACCCGAGCGCGCGGCCTTCGACGCGATGGTCGCCCGGGCCGTCGCGCGGGGCGAGATCGCCGCGGACCACCCCGCCGTGGAGTTCCTCCCGGCGCAGCTGATGGGCGTCCTGCGGATCCGTCCCGTCCTGGAGGGCCGCTACGCCGACGCCGACTACCTCGTCCGCTTCGTCGACGCCGCGCTGCTCCCCGCACTGGGCCTGGCTCCGGGCCCCTGAAGACCGGCGGGCGGCTGTGGTCATTCTGCTGACCGCCTCCAGTCGAGCACGCCCAGCTTGCCCAACGGCTTCCCAAGATCCCTGAGCTTGACGGTGCGCCAAGAT